>JASLBD010000031.1 GCA_030146745.1 Allosphingosinicella sp.
CGAGGCTGAGGCAGCTGGAGGGCGTGGTGCGCCGCCTCGGGGCCGAGCGCGAGGCTCGGCGCGTGGCGGGTCCGGCCGGCTTGTAGCCGCCCACCGCCCCGATCGGTGCCTGACACCGACTGAGAGCGGGGCTTGGAAAATCAACGGCTTGGCATTTGGTGCCTGGCACCGACTTCACACCGACTTCAGGGTCAGCCGCGGTTCCTGACATAGGAACCCGGCGCCGGCTCCAGCGCCTTGAGCTTGCCCTTGCCCGGGACCCGCGCCTTCACCTTGGCCGCCTTGCCGCCGTCGGAAAGACGGAACTGCCAATGGGGCCACCAGCTCCCTTCGTGGCGGGTGGCGCCCTCAAACCAGGCTTCGGCCGTCTCCGGCATCGCCTCGTTGGTCCAGAAGCCGTGCCTGTCGGCGCTGGGCGGGTTGATCACTCCGGCATTGTGGCCGCTGCCGCCGAGCAGGAAGGCGACCTCGCCGCCGGCCAGGCGGGCGCTGTCGTAAGTGGCCTGCCAGGCCGAGACATGGTCGTCCTTGAGGCTGATCGCGAGCAGCGGAGTCTTCACCGCGCCGAGATCGATCTTCACCCCGTCCAGCTCGAGCTCGCCCTTGGCCAGCTTGTTGTCCCTCAGCACGTCGCGCGCCCATTCGAGCAGGAAGGCGCGCGGGATGTGGGCGCCGTCGGCGAACCAGTGGAGGATGTCGCTGGGCGGAGCCTCGCGGTCGAGCAAATAATGATTGACCACCGACGACCAGATGAGATCGTTGGCGCGCACCGCCGAGAATAGGGCCTGGAGGTCCTGCGCGGCCATGAAGCCCTTGTGGAGGAGATGGCGCTCCATCGCCCGCAATTGCTCGGGCTCGGAGAAGGTCGCCCACTGGCCGAGATGCGAGAAATCGAACATCGTCCCGATCGTCGTCGCGGAGGCGGCTCGGGCCCCCTCCCCCTTCGCGGCGAGGAGCGCGAGCGCGATGGCGACGAGGGTGCCGCCCATGCAGAAGCCGAACATGTCGACCTCGCGCTCCCCGGTCGCCTTCTCGATCGCGCCCAGCGCCTCGATCGGCCCCTGGCGGATATAGTCGGCAAGGCCCTTGTCGGCGAGCTCCGGCCCGGGATTGACCCAGGAGATGACGAAGACGGTGTGGCCCTGCTCGACCAGCCAGCGGATCAGCGAGGATTTGGGCTGGAGGTCGAGCAGGTAATATTTGTTCACCAGCGGCGGCACGTAGAGGATCGGGCGCTTCCAGACCTCGTTCGTCGTGGGAGCATATTGGATCAGCTCCATCATCTCGTTGCGATAGACGACGCTTCCCGGCGTGGCGGCGATGTCGACCCCGAGCTCGAACTCGCGCTCCGCCCGGCGCTGGACGATGCCGGGGCTCTCGGCGGCGTCGGCGAGCAGGTTGGCGAGGCCGGAGAGGAGCGAGATCGAGCCGGTGTCGATCGCCTTGCGGATCGCCTCGGGATTGGTGAAGGCGAAATTGGCCGGCGAGATGGCGTTCAGATATTGCTGGGTGAAGAATTCCACCCGGGTGCGTGCGCCTTCGTCCAGCCCCTCGGCCTCCTCGACCATCTCCAGAGCGCGCTTTGCGGTGAGGAGATAGGCCTGCTTGAGATAGTCGAAGACCGGCTCCTCGCTCCAGGCCGGGTCGTTGAAGCGGCGGTCGCCGCGCTCGGGGGCGGCGACGGGGTCGGCCGGCTTGCCGGCAGCGCGCGTCGCGGCCGATTGCCACAGCTTCATCCAGTCGGACGCGGCCTTCTGCTGGGCCTTGATGAGCTCGCCGGGGTGGGTCCACAGATGCGCGGCGAACTCGCCGAACGCGCGCGCCGGCGCGGCCGCGTCGAAAGGCTGGGGGACGTGGGGGTCGAGCGGGCGCGCGGCGGCGCTGGTGGCCAGGTGGACGGCGTTGGCGACCACTTTCGACCAGGCTTCGGCGAGTTCGGCCGGGTTGGGCAGGGTCTCGGGGAGCTTGAAGACGGTGGAAGGGGTCTCGGGCATTTTCGTCCTATCGGCATTCCGGCTCAGGCGTCATTCCGGCGAAGGCCGGAATACATGAACACCGCGGCGCTTCGTCAGCGATCCGCGGTGTCCATGGATCCCGGGTCAAGCCCGGGATGACGAGGAGGTCAAGCCCGGGATGACGAGGAGGTCAAGCCCGGGATGATATGGATCAGAGCGCCATCACTTCCTCGAGCGCGCCGCAGTCGCGGGGGCTGACGAAGAGGAACAGCATCGCCCGGTCCGGGTTCCGGCTCGCCCAGCCTGCTTCCGGATCGGCCGGCGTGCGGAATTCCGCAGCCGCTGGGGCGGAGATGGTTTCGAAATCCGCATGAGCGGCGGTCGTCCGAGCGTCGAACATGTAATTTCTGCCTCTTGAAGGGGATGATCTCCTCTCTCATAAGAAGCGGCGGACCTCCATCGGGAATGTCCCGCAACCGCTGTGCAGGAATCCACACACCGATGGCCGATTTCGACTGGAACGACGTCCGCGCCTTCCTCGCCGTCGCGCGCAGCGGGCGGCTGACGGCGGCGGCGGCGCGGCTCGGGGTCGACCATTCGACCCTGTCGCGGCGGATCGCCGCCCTCGAGCATGCGCTGAGGACCAGGCTCTTCGATCGAAGCCCTTCGGGCTACGCTCTGACCGAGCAGGGCCGGCGGCTGCTCCCGATTGGCGAGGAGATGGAGCGCCTCGCCATCGGCGCCGGCGAAGCGGTCGGCGGAAGCTCGACCTTGGTGGCGGGGACGGTTCGGATCGGCTCGCCCGAGGGCTTCGGAAGCTATTTCCTGGCGCCGCGAATCGCCCGGCTGAAGGCGCAGCATCCGCGGCTCGCCATCCAGCTCGTCGCCGCCCCGGCCGTGTTCAGCCTCGCCCGGCGCGACGCCGACATCGTCGTCTCGGTCAGCCGGCCGCCGGCCGGAAGGCTCAACGTCGCCAAGCTGATCGACTACGATCTCGGCCTCTACGCCGCCCCCGCCTACCTGCGCGAGGCGCCGGACATCGCTTCCGTCGAGGACCTCTTCCGGCACCGGTTCGTCAGCTACATCGGGGAACTGCTCCATTTCCCGGAGCTCGACTTCCTTCAGCATGTCGCTCCGGGCGGCACCACCTCGGTGGAGAGCAGCAACCTCGTCGCGCAATTGCGGGCGACGCTGGCGGGGGCCGGCCTGTGCGTCCTTCCCGCCTTCCTCGCGGCGAAGGAGGAGGGGCTGGTGCGGGTGCTGCCGGGCGAGATCAGCCTGACCCGGTCGCTGTGGCTGACCGTCCATCAGGATCTGGCGGAGCTGGCGCGGGTGCGGGCCGCGCTGCGCTTCATCAAGGACGAGGTCGAAGCGGCGCGGGGCCTGTTCAAGCTCAGCTGAAGGCGCGCCAGAGGCCGTAGAGGCTGGTCGCGGTCAGGACGAGCCCGACCATGATCAGCATCCATTTGGCCGAAACCCGGGCCGCGACAAAGCCCCCGAAAGGCGCGGCCGCGACTCCGCCGATCAGTAGGCCCAGGGCGGGCACCCCGAGCGCCGAGAAGCCGATCGCGGTGACGAAGGTCGCGGTGATCGCGAGCGCGAGGAAGACCTCGGCGGTGTTGACCGTCCCAACCGCGATCCTCGGCGTGCCGCCCTGAACGAGCAGGTTCGAGGTCACGATCGGCCCCCAGCCGCCGCCGCCCGCGGCGTCGAGAAACCCGCCGGCGAAGCCCAGGGGTTCGATGACCCTCGGAGTCCTCTCCCGATGGGTCTTGGTCAGGCCGCGCCAGAGGAGGAAGAGGCCGATCGCGGCAAGGTAGGCGAATACCAGGGGCTTGGCCACGGACGGCAGAATCTCGGTCAGCACCCAGGCGCCGAGCACTCCGCCGATCACGCCGGGGATCACGAGCCGCCAGAACAGGCGCCAGTCGACGTTGCGATGAGCGATATGGCTGACGGCCGACACGGCGCCGGTGAAATTCTTGATCGTGTGGACGATGGCGGAAGCCGTTGCGGGCGGAACGCCGAGGCTGATGAGGAGCGTGTTGGAAATCACTCCGAACGCCATTCCGAGCGCGCCGTCGATCATCTGCGCGACGAAGCCGACGAAAATGAAAGGCAGCAGGTCCCCAAGGCCCACGCCTGCAACGTCGAACATCTGGCGCGGCTCCCCCTACCCGTCCAGCCGATGTGCTTGGCCGCATGGCATCGGCGCAAGGAAAAAAGCGTCGGTAACGGATTTTTGGAGTCCGGCTGGCATTTTCCCGCGGCCGGTCCTATTTTGCCCGTAAGGGGAGCAGTGGGGAGTGGTTATGCTGCCGGGTCTTGTCGCCTATCTCGACTCAGTGAAGGCCCGCGATCCGGCGCCCCGGACCCGCTGGGAAGTGCTTCTCTATCCCGGCGTCTGGGCGCTCGGCTTCCACCGCCTCGCCCATTGGCTGTACAAGGGCGAGCTCTATTTCCTCGCCCGCCTGGTCAACCATATCAGCCGCTTCCTGACCGCGATTGACATTCATCCCGGCGCTTCGGTGGGACGGAATTTCTTCATCGACCACGGCTTCGTCGTGATCGGCGAAACCGCGACGATCGGCGATGACGTCACCATCTACCAGCAGGTCACTTTGGGCGGGACCAACCCGACCGACGGCGTGGCCGGCAAGCGCCACCCGACGATCAGCGACCAGGTCATCATCGGCTCGGGCGCCCAGGTGCTCGGGCCGATCGTCGTCGGCCCGCGCGCCCGGATCGGCGCCAATGCGGTCGTCACCAAGGACGTGCCCGAAGGCGCGACCATGATCGGCATTCCCGCCCGGTCGACCCTGGTGAGCGCCGAGCAGAGCAGCTCCGGCGATTTCCTTCCCTACGGCACGATCTGCACCGAGCAGCTCGATCCGGCGACCCAGAAGCTCGAGATCCTCCAGTGCGAGGTCGAGCAGCTGCGGCGGCGGGTCGCCGATCTGATCGAGGAGCGGGACGGCCAGACCAGAAAGGGGCGCGGCCGCGCCTGATGGGTAATGTCCTCCCTTTTCCGGGAGCCTCCTCGCCGCAGATCGGCTTCACCCGGGCCGAGCTGACCCGGATCATCGACCTCTATGGACGGATGGTGGCGGCGGGCCTGTGGCGCGACTACGCGGTCGAGTTCGGCCGCGACGGGGCCGCGTTCTGGGCCTTCCGGCGGACCGCCGAGCGGCCCGAATACAGGATCGAGAAGAAGCCCGGCCTTCGCAACCGCCAGGGCATGTGGGCACTGTTCAACGAGGCGGGGATGGTGGTCCGCCGCGGCGACGAGCTCGGGCCCGTGCTTGCGCCGCTCGAGCGGCGGCTGATGAAAGCGGTGAACGGCTGATTTGCCTCCCCATCGAAGATGGGGAGCAACCGTCTTAGGCATGTGCCCAGGGTTGGTTTGTGCGGACGATTGCGTTGAGGGTGACGATCATTTTTCGCATGATTGCGACGAGGGCGACCTTTGAGGGTTTGCCGGCGGCGATGAGTTTGTCTTTGGC
>JASLBD010000052.1 GCA_030146745.1 Allosphingosinicella sp.
GGAGCATGCCGTCCGCTTCCTGGCTGGCATCGAGCACCATCGTCTCCGTGGCCATCAGCAGGGCGCCGGACACCGTCAGCACCTGACCCGCACCCACGATCGCGTCCGAAAGGGTGAGGTTGTAGTCGAACTCCGTGCCGCCGCCCCTCGCGTAGCGCTCGTCCGTGGCCGAGGTCAGGGTGAGGTTCTCGATGTTGGTGAACAGACCCGTATAGCCCGGGGCGTTGAAGTCGATCGTGTAATTGCCGCGAAGGAACATGCCGTCATAGCCGGCGCCGCCGTTCACCGTGTCTCCGCTCGCGAACCGTTCCTCCGCATAGAAGAAGATGTCGTTGCCGTTGCCGCCGGTCAGGGTGTCCGTGCCCTTGCCGCCGTAGACGACGAACTGAGCATCGCTCTCCGCCGAGCCGTCGAAGGTGAAGTCCTCGCCGGCGAGCAGAGCGGCGCCGTTGATCCGGGCCTGGACGCCGGCGGCGAAATTCGCGTCATGGGTAGTGAGGACATAGTCATACAGGTTGGTGCCCGGATCGCCCAAAGCGGTGTTGTTGCCGCCGAGGATCGAGACGTTCTCGATCCGGGTGACGTCTGGGCTCAGGACGAGTCCGCCGCCATAATGGCCCTGGAGGATCAAAGTGTCGACGCCGTCGCCGCCGTCGACATGGTCGGCGCCGGTGAGAGTCGCTCCGAAATAGAAGAGGTCGCCGCCCTCGCCGCCCGCGACGGCATCGTCTCCGCCCTGGTAGAGCCGGAAGACGTCGGCGCCGCCCAGCCCCGAGAGGAGGTCGGTTCCGGCGCCGCCGGCAATCTGGTCGGCGCCTTCGGTGAAGGCGATGACCGGCGGCGCCCAGCCGCCGAGATTGTCCGCCGTCAGGGCCAGCGGGTCCACCCCTTCCAGCGTGGCGAGGACGATGAACCCGTTGCCGCCACCGTTCGAATCGATCAGCAGCCGGGTGCCGCCGGCGAAGGGAGCAAGGCCGAGATGGCCGCTGGCGAACGGATTGGATCCCGAAGTCCAGCCGGTCAGCCATTCCGAGAAGGAATCGCCGAAGTCGATCCGGTCGCCGAGCGCGCCCGCGGCGAAATCGGTGACGCTGAGGCTGCTGCTCGAGGCGACGTGGAAACGGCCGGAATCGAGGCCCAGCGTGTCCCGGCCGGAGCCCAAAGTCACCGCCATGACTCCGCCGTTGCGGAGCGCGCTGACCGAGACGACATCGTCCCCGGGGCCGCCGTCGACCGTCGCCCTCCCGGCAGTGGAGACGGCGACGACCATCCGGTCGTTGCCGTCGCCGCCGCTCAGATAATAATTGCCGCCGAGCTGCGGCGACTCACGATAGAGCAGGAAATAATCGTCGCCGGCGTCGCCGTAGAGGCGGTCGTCGCCGCCCGCCCCGGCGACCATATTCTCTTCGATGCTGTCGTTTCCCGCGCCGCCGTGGACGACGTCGTCGCCGGCCCCGCCTTTCAGCTGATCGTTGCCGTCGCCGCCGTCGATCCGGTCCGCGCCCGGGCCGCCCTCGACGAGATCGTCGCCGGCGCCGGCGTCGATCAGGTCGGCGCCGGCCCGGCCCTGGATAGCGTCGGCCGAATCCTGTCCCTCGATCACGTCCGATCCATTATGCCCGGCAAGCTCGTCCGGCCCGGGGGTTCCGACGATGGCCTGGCCGATCGCGGAACTGCCGTCGGGCGCGAAGCCGTCGAAATTGAAGGCGGTGAAGGCCTCTCCGCTATCCGCGCCGAAATCGATCACGTCGGTCCAGCCGTCGGCGCCGCCGTTAGGATCGATCTGGAGGATCTGGCGCCCGTCGACCGTGACGATCCGGGCGAAGCCCGCGGCGAAAGGGTTGGCGGCTCCGTCCCAGCCGGTCAGGACCCGACCGAGGAAATCGTGCCAGACGAGCACGCCGCCGAAATCGCCCCGGCGGAAACCCTCCACGAAGATATCGGATTTCCAATACCAATGGCCCTGGAACTGATCGAGGATGATCGTGTCGTTACCGTCGGGATCGAAGCGGATCCTCAGATCGTCGTGGAGAAGAAAGATTTCGACCGTGTCGCTGCCGGTGCCCGTGTCGGCCTCGATCAGGCCCGGATCGCTGACGCGGACGGAAAAACGGTCATCGCCTTCCCCGCCTTCGAGGCGGCTCTGGGGAAGGGCGAAAAGGGAGGCGTTCGAGATATGGAGCCGGTCGTTGCCGGTGCCGCCGACGACCAGCGCGTCGCCGGTGTCCGCGCTCAGCTGATCGTCGCCGGAGCCGCCGTCGAGCCGATCGTTGCCGTCCCCGCCCGAGAGCCAATCGCGCCCCTCGCCGCCGAGCAGGAGGTCGTCGCCGGCTCCGCCGGTGAGGGAATCGTTGCCGATACCCCCTTCGGCATGGTCCGCTCCGGCCTCGCCCTGAAGGCGATCGTCGCCGCTGCCCCCTTCGAGGCGGTCGACGCCTTCGCCGCCGTAGAGGTTGTCGCCGCCGTCCTCGCCCTCGAGCAAATCGTCGCCGGCTCCGCCGTACAGGGCGTCCCAGCCGCGCCCGCCGACGATCCGGTCGTCGCCGCCGGCGCCGTCGAGGATGTCGCCGGAGGCGAGACCGATCGTCAGCTCGCCGGCGTCGGTGCCGGTCGCGACCTTGCTCGGCTGCCAAAATTCGGTCGGAGCGAGGTCATAGCCGAAATTCTCGGCGGCGAGGGCGCTCATCTGAACGCCTTCCAGCCGAAGCCAGGGGACGAAATTCACGCCCTCCCAATAGATCTGGCCGTCCAGGTCGACGAGCACGATCGTGTCGTCGCCGTCCTGCTCGAGCTTGAGGAAGCCCGAATAGAAGGGGTTGCCGGGATTGCTCCAGCGTCCGGTGACCGCCTCCAGCCAATCGTTGAAATCGATCCTGTCGCCCGCCGCGCCCGGCTGGAAGCCGGCGAGGACGATCGGCGCCGCCGGAAACTCGGCATCCGCGCCGGGGAAGAGGATCGTGTCGAATTCCGCGCTCAAGGTGATTCGGTCGGTCCCCGCCGAATAGACGATCTGAGCCACTGCACCCCTCCCCCGCGGCTCCGGCGCCTGCGGCTAAGCGGATGATATAGCGAGCGGATTTCCTCTTGGCCAGCGCAACCGACACCCGCGGACCCCGTTGCCGGTCCCGACGGATCCACGACACCTGCGTCGTCCCGGCGAAAGCCGGGATGACGGATAGGGTCAGAGGATGAAGTCGCCCGCCCCGAGCGGCACCGCCCCCTGCAGGGTGAGAGCGATGACGAGGTCGGCGACGCTGTCGCCGTTCACGTCGCCTTCGACGAACCATGTGCCGCCCTGCTCATAGGCTCGAAGCTGTCCGGCCGAGCCGGTGAACGCGCCCGACCCGATCCAGTTGAACGCCTGGTTGCCGGCAGTGAGAGTGTCGGCGTCGATCCGGTCGAGCTCGATCTTGTCGGTGCCCGGCGTGAAGTCGAGGATATGGTCCGTCGACGCCGCCGTGGACTCTGCGGCGTTCTGGTAGCGGAAGGCGTCCGCGCCGCCGTTGCCCGCCAGCGTGTCGGCGCCGAGATTGCCGTGGATGAGGTCGTTCAGAGCTCCGCCCTTCAGAGTGTCGGAAGCCTTGCCCCCGAACAGGCGAAGCATGCCGTCCGTCTCCGCGCTCGCGTCGAGCGCCATCGTCTCCGTGGCCATCAGCAGGGCGCCGGACACCGTCAGAACCTGGCCCGGATTCACGATCGCGTCGGAGAGGGTGAGATTGTAGTCGAACTCCGTGCCGCCGCCCCTCGCGTAGCGCTCGTCCGTCGCCGAGGTGAGGGTGAGGTTCTCGATGTTGGTGAAGAGGCCCGTATAGCCCGGAGCGTTGAAGTCGATCGTGTAGTTCCCTCTCAGGAACATGCCGTCATAGCCGGCGCCGCCGTTCACCGTGTCTCCGCTCGCGAACCTTTCCTCGGCGTAGAAGAAGATGTCGTTGCCGAGGCCGCCGGTCAGGGTGTCCGTCCCCTTGCCGCCGTAGACGACGAAGAGCGCGTCCGTCTCCGCCGAGCCGTCGAAGGTGAAGTCCTCGCCGGCGAGCAGGGCGGCGCCGTTGATCCGCGCCTGGACGCCGGCGGCGAAGTTCGAGTCGTGGATGGTCAGCGCGTAATCGTGGCGGTTGCCGCTCGCCCCGCCGAAGACGATATTGCTCCCCGCCAGGATCGAGATGTTCTCGATCTGGGTGACGTTGGCGGTCAGCGCCAGCGAACCGTAGGCGCCCTGGAGGATGAGCGTGTCGGTGCCCTCGCCGCCGTTGACCACATCGGCCGAGGTCAGAGCGCCGATGAAGAAGATGTTGTCGCTGCCGGCGCCGGCATTCACAATGTCGTTGCCGCCGTCGTGGAGACGAAGCACGTCGTTGCCGCCGCCGCCGGTAACGGTGTTGTCCCCGCTGTTGCCGCGGAAATCGTGGGCGACGTCGGACGTGGCGGTCAGGTTCTCGACGTTCGGAAGACCCACGAGGCTGTAGACGGTCAGCGCGGTGCGCACCTCGTCGGTGCCCCAGCCGGCAATTTCCTCGACCACGTCCGAAGCGCTGTCGAGGACATAGGCGTCATCCCCCTGGCCCCCCGCCATGCTATCCACTCCGGCGCCGCCGTCGAGCAGGTCGTTGCCCCCGTCGCCGCTCAGAGTGTCGCCGCCGTCGCGGCCGAGCAGGACGTCGTCGCCGTCCCCGCCCGCAAGCACGTCCGCCCCGGCGCTTCCGTAGAGGCCGTCGCCGCGCTCGCTGCCGATCACCGTCTCGAAGCCGCCGACGATCCCGGCATTGCCGTAGCCGTCGGCGATCGTGCCGCTGCCGAGATCGACCTGCCAGCCGAATGCCGTTCCGCTCGCGACCTGGGCGATTCCGTCGTCGTCGCTGTCCGGAAGCAGCCAGCCGGCGCCGCTGGAGAGCTGAAGGCGGTCGTTCCCCGCGCCGGCGTCGACCAGGGCGGGCGCCGCGGTGAGGTTGATCCGATCATCCCCGCCGAAGCCGTAGATCGTGTCGCCGCGGCTGGCGCCCAGCAGATTGTCCTCGTCATTGCCGTAGAAGGTATCGGCGAAGGCGGTGCTGCCGCTTATGCCTTCGATGCTGACCATCGACTCGGCATTGCCGAAGCCGTCATTCGCGATGATGCCGTTACGCAGGTCCGCCACCGCCGACTGGGTCGCGAACACATCGGCAAAGCCGACGAGGTCGCCATCCTCGTTGCCGAATATGTCGAACGGATTCTCGGCGCCGCCGTCGAAGCTGTCGACGCCCGCGCCCCCCGCCAGATAATCGTTGCCGTCGCCGCCGAACAGTTGGTCGTCGCCGCCCTCGCCGGCGAGGGAATCGCGGCCGTCGCCGCCGTGGAGGACATTGGCCGTCCCATTGCCGCGGATGACGTCGGACATGTCGCTGCCGACGACCTTCTCGAAGCCGGCGACGCTGCCATAATCGTAATAATAGAAATAGCCGTCCTGAATCAGTCCCGAGCCGAGGTCGACATACCAGCCGAGCGGCATCTCGAAGGCCAGGTGGGACCCGTCGCCGTCCATGTCCGGCTCGTACCAGGCGCCGTCCGACCGCAGCACGAGCGTGTCGGTGCCGGCGCCGCCGTCGGCGAGGGTGGGGCG
>JASLBD010000141.1 GCA_030146745.1 Allosphingosinicella sp.
GGGGCGCCCCGCCAAATCCTCCTGGTCGCCCGGCTGCTCCCCGATGAACAGGATCCTGGCATCGAGCGGGCCTTCGCCGAACACCGTCTGGGTCCCGCATTTGTAGAGGTGGCAGCGGGTGCAGCCCATCGCCTCCTCGCGCACCGACTCCCAGGCGGTTCTGAGGTTGCCTCCGACCTGCCCGCGTCCTGCCTCGACCATCTTCGCCTCGCGCGCCTGCGCCCCCGCCATCAACTCTCCCACCAACGCCGTCTCGGGCATGTTTTTCCAGTATTTCTTCGGCATTTCCTTGAGCATGGCGCCTTTCTTCAGGCGGGCCGGGTTGAAGATCGAGGCGTAATAGGTCTTCCACACCGACTCGATCGGATCGCCCTCCGGAGCGTCGGAGCGGGCGGCGCCAGGGCCCTCCGTCAGCGTTTCGCCGTCCCAGTGCAGCGACAAGGCCGGGGTCAGGATCGACCAGGCCATGTTGGCGAAGCGGCGGACGAAGAAGCCGGCATTGTGGCGAACGATGTGATTCTCGGGCTCGAACCAGGCCACGAAGCGCGGGCCCTCCTTGGTCTCGACTTCGCGGAAGCGGAGGAAGGCGCGCATCTTGTGGACGTCCCGCCGGACCGCCTTGGCCATCCGCTCGAGCCGCTGGACGAGCGGGTCGGCGGAGTCGGCGAGCAGGCCCGGGCGCTCGCGAAGGCGAAGAAGCAGGCCATAGAGGAGGGCGAAGCGTTCCGGGTCGGTGTGGCAGATCGCCGACTCGGCGAGGGTGAGGAAGGCGCGCGGGACCGAGAAAGGGGTGCCGCCAGAGGGCAGCGGGGCCGGGGCGGCGAAGAGATCGCCGGCGGCTTCGCCGACGCTCCAGCTCACCTCGGCCGCGGGCACTCCCGCGCTCGCCAGCGCGCGCGCGGCGTCGCGCCAGCCTTCGAAATCGTCTTCGCTGGAAAGGGTGACGCCGTGCATGACCACCGTTCGGGCTGAGCCTGTCGAAGCCCCTTTCCTTCTCTTCGGGGCGAAAGTGAAGCGCTTCGACAGGCTCAGCCCGAACGGGACCGGCGATCCTTCCTCACCGGATCATGCGAACAGCTCCAGCTGCTTCTCCCGAGGCTTGAGCCAGGCGCCCAAATCCGTCCGGTCGGTAAGGAGGGTGGGCCGCCAGCCCTCCGCGCAGATGAACGGCCGCACCCTGGCGATGGACGCGGTCAGTCGGCCGACGTCCTCGAGGCGCAGTCGCCGCCAGCGGCGGCTCTTCAGGAGCTTGTCGACCGCCTTCACGCCGAGGCCAGGGACCCGGAGCAGGGCTTCGCGCGGCGCCCGGTTGACGTCGACCGGGAAGCTTTCGCGGAACTTGAGCGCCCAGGCGAGCTTGGGATCCATGTCGAGCGGAAGCATGCCCGCGGGATCGGCGGCCGACGCCACCTCGGCCGGCGAAAAGCCGTAGAAGCGCATCAGCCAGTCCGACTGGTAGAGCCGGTGCTCGCGCATCAGCGGCGGTCGGCGCAGCGGAAGGACGGCGGACGCGTCGGGGATGGGCGAGAAAGCGGAATAATAGACCCGGCGGAGGCGGAAGCGGTCGTAGAGAGCGCTGGCCCGGCCGACGATGTCGGCGTCCGAGGCCGAATCGGCGCCCACGATCATCTGGGTCGACTGACCGGCGGGGGCGAAGGCGGGGGCGGACTTGTAGCGCTTCTTCGCGTCGGCGCCGTCGTCGATCGCGGCCCGCATGTCCTTCATCGCGCCTTCGATCCGGCCGCCGTCCTTCTCCGGCGCAAGCCGGGCGAGGCCGGCGGCGGTGGGAAGCTCGACGTTGATCGAGACCCGGTCGGCATGGACTCCGGCGAGGCGGACCAGCTCGGGATCGGCGTCCGGGATGGTCTTCAGGTGGATATAGCCCCGGAAGTCGTGATCCTCGCGGAGGCTTCGCGCCACCTCGACGATCTGCTCCATCGTGTAATCGGGCGAGCGGATGATGCCCGAGGAGAGGAAGAGGCCCTCGATGTAATTGCGGCGGTAGAAGGCCAGGGTGAGCCGGACGACCTCCTCGGCGGAGAAGCGGGCGCGGCGGACGTTCGAGCTCTTGCGGTTGATGCAATAATGGCAGTCGAAGATGCAGCTGTTGGTGAGAAGGATCTTGAGGAGGGAGATGCAGCGGCCGTCGGGAGCATAAGCGTGGCAGATGCCCATGCCTTCGGTGGAGCCGATGCCCTTGCCGCCCCGGCTGTCGCGCTTCGACGTACCGGAGGAGGCGCAGGAGGCATCGTATTTGGCGGCATCGGCGAGGATGGCGAGCTTCTGCTGGAGGTCGATCTGGGGCACGGGTTCGACATATGTTCTTGAGCGGCGTCTGGCAAGGTGCCTCTGTTCGGGCAGGACGAACCTTTGGCAGTTCTTTCTTTGTTCTTGATTTATCAATCTGAGTTTGGAATATCCAGCTTACCGATTCGCGATTTCGCCCCAGCGGATCGACCTTGTGGTGGAGGGGCTCTCCTGCGCGGGGGAGCCTCTCCGCCAACCTTTGGCGAGGGCGATCAGTCGCCTCCGCAGCCGCCGCCGCAAGAGGCGTCGCCCCCGCCGTCCCTGCTTCCCGACCAGCCCCCGCCGCCGCAGCCGCCGGAGCCGCCGCAGCCGCCGGAGCCGCGGCCGCGCGCGGCCGGGACGGGGGTTGCAAGCCCGAAGAGGAGAAAGACCATGGCCCCCACGAACAGGGCGGCGGCGATCCCGGGCCAGCCGAACGCCAGCGCCGCCACGCTTCCGGCCAGGCTGGCGACGGCGACGCGGCGGCAGTGTCTGCGGCCCTGCTCCCAGGCGGGCTCCGGGGCCTCCTCTTCTTCCTCCATCTCGAGGAGCGGGCGCGGCCAGATGTCCCCGGTCGGGGGCTTGCCGAAGACCCGCTCGTACAGTGCTAGCGTTTCCCGATATTGATGGCGGCAGCGCGCCTCGTCCTCCGGGCCGCCGGTGGCGGGCCGATGCACCAGCGGCCGGCCCAGCACCTGGCGGCAAAGGACGTCCCGATAATGGGGCCAGGAGAGGTGGAGGTGCCACGCCTGATCCACGGTCTCGGACGGAGTCACTTCGAAGCCGGCGGTGGCGGCGAGGTAGAGGAATCCGAAATATTCGTTGGTGACCCGCCTGGCGAAATCGAGGGTCCAGCCCTGTTTCTCGGCGAGCGCTTCCTCGAAGCGGCGGGAGGTGCCGGGCTCCTCGATCTGCATATGGGAAAGGGCGGCCCAGAGGGCGGGGCGCTCGGGGACTGGCGGGCTGCCTGTCATCGATTCCTATGTATGACATCCGAATTGCGGATTCGTGACAGTCCGGTCCTCACCAAGCAAGCTTGGGGAGGTTTAAAAGCCGACCGTTGCGATCCGTTCGGAATGACGGCTTAGCGCAACGGGTCGGCCGGTTCGGTGTCCGCGAAATGCCTTCCCGCGAACAGCTTGAAGAGGACGAACACCGCGCCGGAAGCCGCGGCGAAGCCGGCGTGGAGGAGCCAGAACTGGGTCGTCGGCATGGTTTCGTAAAAGCCGCCCACCCAGCCGACCAGCGAGTTGCCGGCGAAGAAAGCGAGGTAATAGAGGCCGATGACGGTGGCGTTGATCGCCTTGGGGGCGAGCTTGGCGAAGAGCGCGAGGCTGACCGGAAGCATGTGGGCGAAACCGATCGAGTTGACGACGTGGAACATGACTGGCCAGAACAGGCCGATCTTCTCCCCTTGCGGGGTCGTCGAGGCGGCGAGGAACAAGCAGAGCATTCCGCCGACCGAGAAGGCCGAGCCGATGATGATCTTGGTGAGCTCGTCCGGCTCCTTCCGGCGCTTGCCGTACCAGCGGTAGAAGAGGGCGACCAGGGCGAGGAAGCTGACGGAGACGATCGCGTCGAGGGTGACGAGCCAGGTGGTCGGAAGCTTCTCGCCCATTAAGACGAGGTCGAACTGCTGGTCGCCCCAGACCAGATAGGCGTTGAAGATCTGGTTGTTGGGGACGATCGCCACCGCCATCACCGGGATGAGGAGGATGAGGGCCAGGGTGGCGAGCCAGTCCTTGCGCTCCAGCTTCGGCCTCGCCGCGCGCGCGGCGCGGTCGGGGACGTCGAAATGCTCCTTCGGCAGATGCTTCTGGCCCGCCACGTAGATGGCGAGCGCGATCAGCATTCCCACCCCGGCGGAGCCGAAGCCCCAGTGCCAGCCGATCTTCTCGCCCAGGGTGCCGACGATGAGGGGGGCGGCGATGACTCCGGCGTTGATGCCCAGGTAGAAGATCTGGAAGGCGTCGGCCCGGCGCAGGTCCTCCGCCTTGTAGAGCGATCCGACCTGGCTCGCGATATTGCCCTTGAACATGCCCGAGCCGAGGATGAGGCAGAGAAGCGCGAAGAGGAAGCTCGCCTCGAACGCCATCAGAAAATGGCCGGTGGCCATGGTGACGGCGCCGAGCAGGATGGTTCGGCGCTTGCCGAGCACCCGGTCGGCGATGAAGCCGCCGAGGATGGGCGTCAGGTAGACGCAGGCGAAATAGGTGCCGACGATGGCGGAGGCGAGCGGCTGACCGTCGATCCCGCCGTAGAGCGAGCGAAGCGGCTCGAACAAGGCGACGTTGCGGATGTTCTCGGGCTTGAGCAGGTAATTGACGAGATAAAGGACGAGCAGCGCCTGCATCCCGTAATAGGAGAAACGCTCCCAGGCCTCGGTGAAGGCGAGATAGGCGAGGCCCTTGGGGTGGCCGAGGAAGGCGCGGTCGTCGCGGTCGGCGGCGATGTCGAGATCGGGCGTGGCTTCGGCGGCGGTCATGCGGTTCCTCTGGCGAAATCGCGCGGAAGCTAGCGCATCGTTTCGGCGGCGCCAGCCCTTTTCGACGCAGGCGTCATTCCGGCGAAAGCCGGAAATCCATGAGCGCCGGCGCCGTCGAATATCCGCGGGCAGCCGAGTTCATGGATGCCGGCCTTCGCCGCGATGACGATCAGTCCCTCAGCGTGAAGCCGATCTTGAGGGTCACCTGGTAATGGGCGACCTTGCCGCCCTCGACATGGCCGCGGGTCTCTACCACCTCGAACCAGCCGATGTCGTCGAGGGTCGAGGCGGCGCGGGCGACGGCGCCTTCGATCGCATCCTCGATGCTGGTCGCCGAGCTGCCGACGATCTCGATCACCTTGTAGACATTGTCGCTCATCGCTTACCTCCGCTGCCGGTCCAACACGCGGTGGACGGGATCGTTTCCACGCCGCTAGGGTAAGCCGGCGAAAGCGAGGAGAGCGGAATGCGGATTTGGCTTCTGGCCGGTGCGGCCTTGCTTGCGGCGGCACCCGCCGCGGCGGCGCCGGCGGACGATTTCAGGCGATTGCTGGACGACCATTATGCCTGGCTGCTTCGCGAGAGCCCGACCTACGCGACGGCTCTGGGCGTTCGCGACCATGACGACCGCATCGAGGACATCAGCCTCGCCGCGCGCGACCGCCAGGCGCGGGAGGCGGCCGCCTTCCTGGCCCGGCTCGAGCGAATCCCGGCCGAGGCGCTGAGCCCGGCGGACCGGGTCAACCGGGCGATATTGAAGCGCGGGCTCGAGGAGGGGATCGAGGCCAACAGCTTCCG
>JASLBD010000164.1 GCA_030146745.1 Allosphingosinicella sp.
CGAACCTTCTTCCCGTTCTGAATCTTCCCGCCCGGGGAATTTACACGATGCATGTGATCAACCAGGGGCAACCGCGGCGCTATTCCTCGGTGCGGATCAGAACCGTCTCGCCGATCAGTGCGAACAGGACGAACGGCGCCCAGGCCGCGAGCAGGGGCGGGTAGGCGCCGAGATTGCCCATGGCGAGGGCGAAATTGTCGGCGACGAAATAGGCGAAGCCGAGGAACATGCCGATGACGGCGCGAAGGAAGAGCTGGCCGGAACGCGCCAGCCCGAAGGCGGCCACTCCCGCCAGCAGCGGCATCAGAACCGCCGACAGGGGCCCCGACAATTTGTGCCAGAGCCCGGATTCGAGTTCCGCCGTCGGCCGGCCCGCCATCTTCAGCTGCCGGACCGAATCGCGCAGGGTGACGAAATCCTGCTCGTCGGCGGAAATGCTGGCGAGGGTGAACTGGGTCGGATCGAGCCCTTCGCCGAATTGCGTGGCGGCGCTTCGCTGCGCGACGCCCCGGGCGACGTCGAACGTCTCGACCTGCTCGAGCCTCCAGCCGTTGCCGGCCCGGACCCCGCGCTCGGCGGTGACGATCGACTTCAGCGTCTCGTAATCGCGGTCGTAGACGCTGACCTTGCGAAGCTCGGTCGCCGCCCCCTGCCCTCGCACCTCGCGGGCGAGGATGAGATCGTCGCCCCAGCGCACCCAGACGTTGGGCCGGACTCCGCTGTCGCGCGGCACCGGTCCGTAATCGACCTTCTCCCAGCTCGACAGGGTCGCGGTGGCGCGGGTGACGACGCGCTCGTTGAAGGCGAAGCTGACCGCCGCGATCCCGAGGCTGGCGACGATCAGGGGCGCGATGATCTGGTGGGCGGAGATCCCGGCCGCCTTCATGCTCACCACCTCGCTGTTCTGGTTGAGGGTGGCGAGCGTGATCAGGGTCCCGAGCAGGACCGCGAAGGGCAGGAAGCGGGAGATGAGCTGGGGGATTCGAAGCGAGACGTAGCGCCAGAGTTCGGAATCCCCATTGCCCTCGACCCGAAGGATCTTTCCGGATTCGCCGAGCAGGTCGAGGGTCATCAGGATCACGACCAGGGCCGCGAGCACCGCCAGCGAGCGCATCACGAACATGCGCGCCATGTAGAAGGCGATCCGCTTCGACGGGAAGAAGTTGAGGTTCATCATTCCGCCGGCACCGCCTCGCGCCGCCCGCCGCCGCCCAGCCGCAGGATCCGGCCGATGCCCTTGGCCAGCCTGGAGAAGCCGCGCTCGAGCGCCCCGATCGGCTGGCCGCCCGGCTTGTAGGCGAGAGTCCAGTACATCCACAGGATCAGGCCGGCGAAAAGGAAGAAGGGCGTCCACAAGGCGATCACGGCGTCGGCCCGGCCCTGGGCGGCCATCTGCTCGGCATATTGGTTGATCTTGTGGTAGGTGACGACCATCGCGATCGACAGGAAGATGCCGAGGCCGGACGTGCTTCGCTTGGGCGGCACCGCCAGCGCCACCGCGAGCAGCGGCATCAGCAGCATCATCACGATCTCGGTCACCCGATAGTGGAAATTGGCCCGGATCGCGTTGCGGGTCGCCGGCGCCGCCTCGGCCTTCCTGGCGCCGTAGCGGAGCAGCTCGGGCAGGGTCAGCTCGTCCTCGTCGCCCCGGCCCCGGTTGCGGAACTGCGCCACCGCGGGAAGATCGACGGGAAGATCCTGGATCCTGAAGCTCAGCACCCTCGGCGCCTTGTACCCGGGCGAATTGTGGACCAGCCGCCCGTTCGACAGCCGAAGCAGGATGACGTCGGGATCGTCGGTGGCGAGGAAGGTGCCGTGATCGGCGGTGACCGCGATCGTCCGGCCGTCGCGGGTCTCGGCGCGAACGAACACGCCGTGAAGAAGCCGCCCCTTGTCCTCGCTGGCCTCGACCCTGAGCGTCATCCTCTTGCCGAGATTGGTGAACTCGCCGACCTTGATCGAGGCCCCGAGCGCGCCCGAGCGAAGGTCGAAACGCAATTGCTCATAGCCGTAGCGCGCCACCGGTTGGACGAAGCCGACGATGACGAGGTTGAGCGCCATCAGGACCAATGCGAACAGATAGGGCACCCTCAGGAGCCGCGTGTAGCCGAGGCCGACCGCCCTCAGACTGTCCAGCTCCGACGACAAGGCGAGCTTGCGGAAGGCGAACAGGGTCCCGAGCAGGAGCCCGATCGGGATTCCAAGCGCGAGATATTCCGGCACCAGATTGCCCAGCATCCGCCACACGACCCCGACGGGTCCGCCCTCGCTGACGACGAAATCGAACAGTCGCAGCATCTTGTCGAGGATGAGCAGCATCGCCGCGAGCGTCAGGGTCGCCAGCAACGGCACGAGGATCAGCCGGGCGAGATAGCGGTCGATCTGGGTAGCGAGCATGACCGGGGGATCAAAGGGGCGGTTTGATGCGGTTTTCAAGCGCTATTCCGAGGCGACGCGGCGATTTGGAGGCGGTCGAAAGGCCTCACCGCCACCTTGGAGACGCCCGGACCAGCTTTGAAGGCCTGCTTTTCGAAGACCGCAACGGGTGGAATTCGGGCGCCAGGCGAACGCTGTGGACTCTCCGCGCCGACTGGCCCAGGTTCGTCCCTGGGGGAACGCAACGTTGAACCCCGTGCTTCACGGGAGCTGAAAGCGATGACTCGAACCTCGCTCTGGTTGCTGGTCCTCGCAATGGCCGTATCGGCATGCGGCAACGACTCCGGCGGGAGCGACCTGAACGCCGCGGGTAACGCTGTGGCGGGGAATGGGGCGGCCGGTGCTCGAGCCGGCGGATCGACAAGCCGATCCCAGAGCACGCCTGTTCCCCCGGCGAAGCCGGACGGTGCGGCGACCGTAGAGTTCGGAATGCCGTTCGGACGGCCGCTCGGACCGCTTCTCAATGAGGATAATCATACCCAAGGCCTCATGGGCTGCAACTGCAGGTTCGACGGCCGCGAGGGGACGTACCTGTCGGTGATCGATCGCGAGCTGATGGTGCGCAACGCGTCCGGGCGCAAGCTCTGCCCCATCAGCGACGCCCAGCTCCAGTCGCTCGGCGAGCCCGGCGGCGAAGTCTCGTGCGCGGGGGTGCGGATGAGCATCCGCGAGACGGGCGCTCGGGAATCCTCCATCGAATCCGACAGCTCCAGCGCCCCCGCGATCCTGACCGCGACCGAAAACGGGGTCACCGGCAGGCTGAAAGGCGATTGGGGCTGCGCCTGCTGAGGGTTCGCGCGGCCATTCAAGCCTTCGACTTGTTCCAAGGGGACGTGCGCCTTTTGGCTACGATGATTTCAGACGTTCGGCGCGATTAGAGCGTTCAGCGATCAGCTTGAATCATCCTCGTCATGCCGACTTGATCCGGCATCCACCTTTTTCTTTCTGCCGCACTGGCTTGAGGAAGGTGGACCCCGGATCGAGTCCGGGGTGACGAACAAAGCGGATTCCAAAGCGCTTTAGCTAGAAGTCTCGTCAGGGGCTGTTTCAGGGCATCCCAGAAAGGGCCGTTTCCTTTGAAATCAGTCGCATAGCGTCCCAGGCGATTCCAGCAAATCCCAGCGCTTGTTACCTATGTGTTACCTAGCCGGACTCTAGGCAACAATCTGGATTCCGCGAAAGCGCTCCTGTTTCGAGGAGACTCGGTGCTCCGGGCGGCTATTGAGGAGAGGGAACCCGATTCCCCCACTCGCGATTTTTTCGCCTTGATGCGGCCGTCTTGGTTGCTGCGAGAAGGGCTGCGATCTCAGCCGAACTGAGTTCCGACAGAACCCGGCCGGCGGCCTCGCTCGCTCTCTTGTCGCCATTGCCTTCCCCGACGACTTGATATGATTCGGCTTTGCGTTGGAGATAGAAGAAAAAGGGGAATGCCGGATTCCCCTGCGCAGAAACTACGACCAGCGACACCTCGTCATCGCAGCTGTAGACGATCCATTCCGTCCCACCGAAAGTCTTAGTGATGGGCCCGGTTTCGCACCGCATCGCCTGAGGCGACTGGGCGTCTTGCCGAGACTCGGCTGAAGCGGGCGTCAGCAATAGAAAAAGCCAAAGGACTCGATGCATCACGGCTCTCCCGCTTTCGATCTGCATAGCGCCGAGAATGCCTCACCGAAAGAAGAAGCGTCATACCGGCCAGGACCGGAGTCGGTTCGCGGTTGACCCAAGCCGCGGGCCGTGCACTATGTCTTCCGATAGCAGGGGGGATTCCATGGTTGCTCCGGTGCTTCGCGCGTCATCAATTTCACTCATCGCGGCTGTGATATTTTTGGCGACGTCAACGCCGGCAGTTGCCCGGTTCCTGCAGGTTGATCCTGTCGGATACCAAGACCAGGTCAATCTCTATGCCTACGTTGGAAATGATCCAATCAACGGCATCGATCCCACCGGAACGGAATGCATCAATGCGCAGGACGGAACTACGACCTGCAGAACTTCCAATTATAATGTTACATTCAATACCCCGAACGGCTTTCAAAACACAAACCCGCAGGCTGCTGACTATCATCAGTATCATGTCGATAAGGTCTCGCCGAGGAACGCCTCCGAGACTCGGGCCTGGGTCAGAGACAATCCTACGCCCGGATCGCCTTCTCCGGCCACGCCCGGTGGGACACCGAATGATGCCACACCTAGGATCGCTACCGCCGTCGTCGACAGCCCCGTCATGTCGTATACCACGACCAATACTGTGACCGGCAATCAGGTCGTGGTGAATGCGACACTTCCCGGACACCCGCTCGGAAACGGGATCGTGGTCAGAGACACCACTCCGGGACCAAATGGCACGTCAGTGATCCACAACATGGGTGAAGGCAACGGCGCGTTGCAGGCCCCCGGGTCTCCCGTGGCCGGGGCTATCAATAGTGTGTGGGCCGCGCCCGGAATGGCACCCCCGCCCGGACCGCGCCCGTCTCAACCTTGGGATAGGTGTCAAGCCAATCCAGGCAGGTGTTAGCAGTCAGGTGGGGAGCCTTTTTGGAACGAAACGGAGCCCCGTTGTTGGTTTTCTGATCGCGCCGCTTGCGCCATTGCTGGCGCTTATAGTTCTTGCGATCATAACCAGCGGCCGAATGCCGGAGATCCTTTGGGGAGGTGTGCTAGTACTGCCAATCTCCTATATATCGGCGCTGATTATTGGCATTCCTTTAGTCTACGTTCTTAGAAGAAAGGGTAAAGACCACTTTTGGCAGTACGTTCTTACTGGGGGCTTAGCGTCTGTGGTTCCTATCTTCATAGTCTTGATATACCCCTTCTTGATCAACTCCGGTCCAACAGCGCCTGCCAGCGGTTTCCATTTGGTTCATTATAAGATTGCCGCCGTAATGGCGTTGAGCGGCGCCCTTGTCGCCGCGACTTTCTGGGTCGTTACTAGGCCTGATAAGTGGCCGCGACCAACTTCCTGATCGAAACATATGGCATTCACACGAAGACTTTTTTTGGCAGGCGGCACATCGGCGCTGGTTATTAATCCGCTTCGCGCAGCCGTACAACGCGAGTCAGCAGTCGTTGATCAAGTGGCTGCGATACTGCGACCATCTTCTTCAACGAACTACCTCTCGGCAAAGCTGGCGCTTGACGATCTCATCTCGCCGACCCCCGCGGCCGTGTCCCGCGAGATCTCGATTTTCGTCGATGCGGTCCGGCAGATGGCGGGGCCCAATCCGACAGTCCCCTACAAGGTCGCCGCCATTCGGAAGGTCATCTACGAACGGGGGCCATGGAACGGCAATCGGCCATTCGGCTACGATCTGGCTGACCCGTTCGGGCTCAGGGTCGAGAACAAGCTGCTCTCCACCTATATGCGCACGCGGCTGGGCAACTGCGTCTCGATGCCCACCCTGTTCATGATCCTCGCGGAGCGGGTGGGACTGGAGGCCAGCTTCGTCGTGGCTCCGCTGCATGTATTCGTCCGGTTTGCTCATCCTGAGCGCGGGCCGACCAATGTCGAGGCCACCAGTGGTGCGCATTTCGCCTGGGACGAATAGTATCGCGAGAAAATGACCATGATCGATCGGGCCATCGAGAGCGGAATCTATATGCGGGCCTTGACCAAGGCCGCTGGATCATCCTCAGCTCCTTTCAAGAAGCTTGAATCACCATCAGCCGCACTTGGCTACCCATTTATGAGTGTATGACCTAGGACTGCCGGATGCGGAGCGGCGGCACGTAACAGGGCCGCCCGCTGCGAAGCAGGCGGCTTTATTCTCCCCAGACCGAGGGCGCGCCTTCGGGATTGTCGGGCAATTCGGACGGGTGCTCGAAATCCCTGAAAGAGATCGCGGCCCACGGCGAGCAGCTCCGGTCCATGATCATTTTCCCGCCCCGAAAAACCTTCAGCCCCGAGTTAGGTTCGTTGTCGACGATGTCGCTTCGCGGAAAGCTGTGAACGATATAGCTGTACGCGCCGCTGACGAAGCGCAGCTCGTTGACGGTCACGCCTCCGTGGTACGCGGCTTTCTGGAAAATGCGGCCGTTCTTCGCCGTTCCCTCGATCGTCAGCTCGGGCCGCCCGGCGGTGCCGTAGCGATAGAGGAAGCGCCCGCCGTCCTGAGTAACCGTCGCGGTCTTGCCGCCGCTGAGCTGGCAGGAGAAGACGGCATGTTTCCCCGCGGCCTGCCGGACGGCGCCGTTCGGCTCGGCGGCTGAAGCGGCCGATTCCGCCATACCGGTTCCGGCCAGCAGAAAAGAGGCGAATAGCGCGACGTAACCGGACATCGGCCCCTCCCTGATGAAGCCGCGGCTATGCGCCAATTATCGGTGGTGAGCAAGGACGGGTGAGCGTCTTGGCCCGTGACGCCGTCGTCAGATCCGGAGCCCGCGAGCGTTATGCGCCGAAGATGGAGCAAGGCCGGGATTCGCCGACACCATTCCCGCCGGCCGCTCGCCTGGTCGGTCCCGGTTCGGACGAGCTTGGGGGCACGTACCTTTGCGAAAGTACGTGCCCCTTCTACTCGCGTCGGCCCGGATCAGGTCCGGGCTGACCGGAAAACCGGTTCAGGTCGCCCGGCGGATGACCTTGACGATGAGGAGCAGGATCACCGCTCCGAGCAGCGAATAGAGGAAGGCCATCATGTTGAGCGGGCCGTTGAGGATCGAGGCTCCGCCGCCGAACAGCCAGCCGGCGATGAGGGCGCCGACGATCCCGACGACGATGTCGAAGATCAGGCCGCCGCCGCTCTTGGTGATGATTCCGGCGAGCCAGCCGCAGACTGCGCCGACGACGAGGATGAGTATCAGGGTCATGTTTGTCTCCCGCGGGCACGCAGGCTTGGAAGCGTGTCCGACAGGGACAGGACGTTTCGGAGCCGGTCCGGTTCCCCCTGGCGAGCGGGAGAAAAGAGGGAGGCGCCTCCCGGGACCGCGGGAGGCGCCTCTTTCAGGTGGAGACCGGCCGCTCTTTCGAGCTGTCAGCCTTCCTTGACCAAAGTCCCGAAGAGGTCGCCGGTGGTGGTTCCGACATGGACCTTGAACGCGCCCGGGTTGGCCTTGATGGCGTCGAGCTGGGCGTCGGTGATCTGGTCGCAATCGTTGCTGTCGTTGTCGGCCTTGGGAACGTCGAGCGTGGAGAGCACGCTGTTGCCCGGGCCGACGACGTGGCCGACGGTCATGGTGATGCCGGCGGCGAGCTCGAGATCGGTGCAGAGCGTGTTGGTGGCGTCGTTGAGGCTGATCTCGGCCTTGCCGGCGGCGGCGCCGCCTCCGGCGGGCATGAGCATCGCGGTATATTCGAAGCCGATCGCCTCGGTCGTTTCCTCGGCGACGGTTTCGCAGCCGCCGAGCAAGGCGATCATGCCGGCCGACGCCAATGCGAACGCTGCTTTGTTACGCATGACTTTTCTCCTCGGAGTTACGGGCCGCCCCATTGGGCCCGTCGTCAAAGCGAGCAAGACCGGGTAATCGTTCCCGAAGCGATACGACGGCCCGCCGTTCAGCCGCGGCCGAGCGCCGCCAGCACCATCAGCGCGCCGACGGCCGCGGCGGCGAGGCTGGCGACGAGGACGGCGGCGGCGGCCGAATCCTTGGCGGCGCCGATCTCGCGGGCGCGGTGCGGATGGAGATGGTCGAGCAGATATTCGAGCGCGCTGTTGGCGAGCTCCAGGGCGAGGACGAAGGCGATCGCCAGGGCGACCAGCGCCGACCAGAGCGCCCCGGGGCGCAGGGCGATCGTGACGAGCGCGGCGGCGAGGGCGAGCCGGCACTGGCTCCGGAAGCTCTTCTCGCGGGCGAAGACGAGGCGCAGGCCGGCGAGGGCGAAGCCGAGCCGCTCGGCGAAGCGCCGGTTCTTCGTCCGGCCGGGATCGGTGCCGTGCATCGGGCCTGGCTAGCCGCTCTCGCCGGCCCGGCGATGGCGCCGGGCGTGGGCAGGCGGAGGAGAAGCCGTGCAGGTGAGGGCCCTGCCTCTGCCGGTCGGCCGTTTCGGGCGCGCTGGCTCGGGAGAGACTCGAAGGCGCGCGCGGGAAGGAAAGGATTCGCCCGCGGGCGGAATCGCCTTTCCGATTATTCGGTGCCAGGCACCGAATTCCAAGCGTCTGGATTCATTCGCCGCGAGCGGGCTGGTGGCATTGCCGTTTCGGATTTCGGCGACGGTACCGGTCGTCCCGGGCCCTTGCCGGAGAGGTCGGGAGGGGGACGGCGGCTCGCGCGAGCGACGAGCCGCCCTCCCCCGATTCGCTTACTGGCCCTTGTCCTCGATGGCGTCGGCCTTGTTCTCGGCGGTCGCTTCGATCGCGTCCGCCTTGTTCTCGAGCATGTCGGCCTGATTCTCGGTGGCGGCGTTGTCGGCCTGCGCCTCGAGGGCGTCGGCCTGGTTGTCGGCGACGGCCTCGACATTGTCGGCCGCCCTCTCGGACTCCGAGCTGTTGCAGGCGCCCAGCGCCATCAGACCGGCGACCATCGCGCCCTTGACGATCATTCTCATTCAGCTTCCCCCTTCATCTTTGCACCAAAAGAGACGCTCCGGCCGCAGAGCGGCCGAAGCGCCGTGGAGCCCGGCGTGACCTCGGGTCCCTCATGGAGGCTAACATGGATAAATGCCCCGGGATAGACCGAACCGGGCGGAAACGCCGGCACCCGCCGGGGAAGCTGCCACAATCGAGACGATTCAACGGGCTAGCGAACGCATTTCGACCCGTCATGACCATAATTTGGCCGCAAGGCTGAGCGATTGGCGGGTCATGGGGGCCCATCCTTCACGCGCCGCGCCGCACATGCGGAGGCGCAAGCGCCCGGGAGCTTTAGCGGCGATGTCGAGACTCTTCCTTTCCACCGCCCTCTGCGCGGCCGCGCTGGGGGCCAGCGCCGCCCCGGCGCGGGCGGCGCTCGGGCCGGACGCGGCGGCCTGCAGCCCCGGCGCCAACCGGCCCGCGGTGCTGGTCAGCGTCAACGGCTTCAAGAATCGGATCGGCAAGCTGCGGATCCAGCTTTACGGCGGCGATCCGCGCAAGTTCCTCGAGCGGGGCGCCAAGCTGAAGCGGATCGACCTTCCGGTGACCCGCGCCGGAGCGATGAACGTCTGCGTCGCCGTTCCGGCCGCCGGCACCTATGCCATCGCGGTCCGCCACGACGCCGACAACAACGGCAAGACCAACTGGAACGACGGCGGCGGCTTCTCGAACAATCCGAAGCTCTCGCTGCTCAAGCTGAAGCCCTCGCACCGGGCGACCGCGGTCGCCGTGGGCCGGGGTGTCAAGACCGTGCCGGTGGTGCTCAACTACCGCACCGGCCTCTCCATCGCTCCGATCGGCCGGTAGGAATGGCCCGGGTCGCGCTTCTCTCCAACCCCCGGTCGACCGGCAACAGGGCGCTGCTCCCGGCGGTGCGAAGCTTCTGCGCCGACCATAAGGACATCTTCCACTACGAGGTCGAGCAGGTCGACCAGATCGCCACCGCGCTCAGGACCATCGCCCTGGTCGAGCCCCGGGTGCTCGTCATCAACGGCGGCGACGGGACCGTCCAGGCAGCCCTGACCGAAATCTACAACGGCCGCCATTTCGGCGACAATCCGCCGCCCGTCGCGGTCCTGCCCAACGGCAAGACCAACCTCATCGCCTACGACCTGGGCGCCGGCGCCGACGCCCTGGAGACGCTCGAGCGGGTGCTGGCCATCGCCCGCACCGACCTCGCCCCGCACATCGTCCGGCGCGAGCTGATCACGCTTTCCGGCGGCTCCGGCCACGGCAAGCCGGTGCTCGGCATGTTCCTCGGCGGCGCCTATCTCGCCGATACGATGCTCTATTGCCGAAACAAGCTCTACCCGCTCGGGATTCCCAACTGGCTCGCCCATGGCCTGGCGCTGGTGCTCGGCCTGCTCGGCGTGGTGCTGGGCCGCCGGGCGGGCTTCCTTCCGCCGCCGCCGGCGACCCTCAGGGTGTCGGGAATGAAGGGCGGCGAGCTGAACGGGAAATTCGCCTTCCTGATGGTGACGACCCTGCAGCGCCTGCTGTTCAAGGGCTCCATGCCCGGCGCCGGGGCCCGCACGGGCGCGATGCAGATGCTCGTCATCGACCGCAATCTCGGCGCCCTGCTCGGCGCCTTCGTGGCGGCGGTGCGAGGCCGGCTCGGCCGCAAGCGGATGACCGGAGTCCATCTCGAGCGCGGCGACGAGATCAGGATCGAGGGCGACCATTCGAACGTCCTGCTCGACGGCGAGCTGTTCCAGGCCGATCGCGGACGCCCGATCGTGCTGAGGCCAAGCGCCCCGGTCCCCTTCCTGGCCTTGACGATCTGAATCCTCCCCGTCGACAATGGGGAGTGGTCCCGCTCCCCACGCTTCGCGCAGGGAGAATTACAAGGCATCGTGGAAGATCAGGCCGAGCGTGAAGCGCTCGCCGGAGCGGATCGTGCTCACGCCGTGCTTCATCCGGGTGCGGTAGAAGCCGCGGCTCCCCTGCACCGGCCGCTCGCTGACCGCGAACGCCACCGCGTCGCCCTGTTCCAGAGGAACCGCCGTGGCCCGCGACTGGCGGCGCGGGCGCTGCTCGGCCAGGAGGAACTCGCCCCCGGTGAAATCCTCCCCCGGCCGCGAAAGCAGGATGGCGACCTGCAGCGGGAAGGCCTCGGCGCCGTACAGATCCTGATGAAGGCAATTATAGTCGCCGGGCCCGTAGCGCAGAAGGAGCGGAGTGGGCCGCCTCTGGCCGGCGGCGCGGCAGCGGGCGAGATAATCCTCATGCGCCGCCGGATAGGGATCGGAGCGGCCGAGCGCCGCCTGCCACCGGTTCGCGACCTGGGCGAGCGGCGGGTAGAGCCCGGCGCGAAGACTGGCGACCGGCTCCGGCAGGTCGTAGGCGAAGTAGCGATACTCTCCCTGCCCGAAGCCGTGGCGGGCCATCACCACCCGGCTGCGGAAGCTTTGCTCGGCCTGCCACAAGGCGGCGGCCTCACCGCAGGCGTCGGAGCCGAGAAGGCCGGGGAGCAGCGCCCAGCCCTGCTCGTCGAGAGCGGCGCCGATGGCTTGCCGGTCCATGCTTGCGTTCATGCTCCCTGCATTGCCGAGACCGGCCCGGGCGGCACTCCGCGCCTTGCTTCCAATGTCCGTCCGCGGACACGGCGAGTCCGTCCCCGGACAGGTTCGGGAGGCCGCTTCGGGCAAGACCGGCGCATTTCCGCCTCTCCGGCCGTGGCGCGCTACTTGCATCGAATGGCCGAACACATCAGTGGAGCACCGGCATGCGCCAAGCCTTCTTCGCCCTTCTCGCCTGCACCCTCGCTCTTCCGGCGGCGATCCCGGCCGCCTGCGCCGCGCCCGGCTCGGGCGAGCCGGCGGAGACGGAGCAGGGCAAGCTCAACTGGACGATCGAGGCCGATTCGAAGCAGCGCTCCAAGGG
>JASLBD010000398.1 GCA_030146745.1 Allosphingosinicella sp.
TGGTGATCGGGCTGTCGCTCGAGGCCGCGCTCCATCTCAACTCCCCGGCGCTCGGCGGGCTCATCGTGACCGTGGTCGTGCTCGGCATCGCCTTCTTCCTCGTCCGCTACGGAGCGTCCAAGCTCGGCGCCCTCGGCGGCGACCCGGAGGAGCGGGCGGCGCTGAAGGCGGGGGAGACGCTGCCATGAGCGCCAACGAGCTGAGGCTCGCCAGGCAGGAGGCCGAGCTGGCCCGGCGCCGTCTCGCCGCCACCGCGGCCGAGCTCCAGCAGAGGCTGAAGCCCGGAACGATCGCCTCGAGTGCGTGGGCCGGGGTCAAGGACAAGAGCGGGGAGATCGCCGACGACGCGGTCGAGGCGGTCAGGGCGCGGCCGGTCCCGGTCGCCGCGGCGCTCACCATGTTCACGCTTTTCCTCGCCAGGGCGCCGCTCAGGTCGGCCGTATCGCGGCTCTTCTCGGGCCGCGGTGAAGACGAGGATCTGGTCACCGTCCGGGTGGACGAAGGTGACGAAAATTACGACCTGGCGGCCCCGATCGCCGCCAGGACCAGTGAAGGAGCAATTGCATGACCAGTACCACCGACGATCGGCCGGCTTCGGCCTCGGCCAACAACAGCGGCGCCGGTGCCGACGGCAACGAGGGCTCGGGCGGCCGCACGGCCGCGGCCCGTCAGGCGTTCGAATCCGCGCGCGAACGGACCGCCGCCGCTTATGCGGCCGCCCGGGAGCGCGCCGGCAGCGCCTATGAGACGGCCGGCCGCAAGACCAGCCAGGGCATCGAATCCAACCCCGTCGCAGCGGTCGTCGGCGGGCTCGCCGTCGGGGCCATCGTCGCCGCTTTGCTTCCGCGCACCAGCCGCGAGGAGGAATTGCTCGGAGGCGTCGGCCGCAGGATCAACGACAGCGCCCGTGAGGCCGCCCGGGCGGCGAAGGAAGCGGGCCGAAGCCAGCTCGACGAGCTCGGCCTCAGCCGCGACGGCCTGCAGAGCAAGCTCAACGAATTCACCGACCGCGCGGTCGGTGCCGTCAAGTCCTCCGCGGGAGCCGCCGCCGGCGCCGCCCGCGGCAGCGGCGACGCCTGAGGCGGGCAGCGCTCCGGGAGCTTCAGGCTTTCGGGGCGCGCCGCTTTGCAAGCCTTATGAGCAAGCTCCACCTCGTCTTCGGCGGCCGGGTCAAGGATCCCCAGGGAACCGACTTCGACCTCTCGACGGTCGATCTCGTCGGCCTCTTCCCCGATTATGCAAGCGCCCTCGACGCCTGGCGCGGCAACGCCCAGCGCACCGTCGACGACGCCGAGATGAAATATGTCGTCGTCCATCTGCACCGGCTGCTCGAGCCCGAGCTGAAGGAATGATTGCCTCCCCATCCTCCGCAGCATGGGGAGGGGGACCATGCGAAGCATGGTGGAGGGGTAGCCGGCTCGGGACCCGGTAGGTTCACCCCCGACCCTCGGGCGGCTGTGCCCTCTACCCCTCCACCACCTTCGGTGGTCCCCCTCCCCACCCGCTTCGCGGCTCTGGGGAGGCAGGATTCGCAGCCGGTTTTTTCTGGGGCTAAGTCGTTGATTTTGTTGGCGCTCCGCGAGTGCCGAGCGCCGCGATTGTACAGCCAATTGGCACAATCGCAAACCCCGGAATTGGATCACTCATCGGCCGCCCTGTACTCGGCGAGAAGGCGCTCGGCGGCCTCGCGTTCGCGCCGTATCTGGCGGCTACGCCATTCGGACCAGACCGCCACCGCAACGGCCGTCCCGCCCCAGGCGGCGGACAGCAGGGCCGTTTCATGCAAGCCCGTCTGCCCGAGAGCATGAAACAGCCAAAGGGCCGCGCAGCAACCGAACAGGATCCACGCGCCCCAGCGCCAGCGGGCGACTGCGCGCTCGAGTTCGTCCAGGTTACGCTGGCTGCGTTGCAGCGTCCCGAACGGCCCTTCCTCGAGCGGGGAAGCCGAGGCCGGTCGCATGGCCAGAAGACTCAGCGCGGTCGCGCACAGCAATGCGACTGAAGCAAGGGCGAAGAGAGCGTTTCCGTCCGTCGCAGCCTGCCAGCCGCACCAGATCGCGGTGACGAACGCGACCGCGCCGCCGACCGCCTCCGCCGCCAGCAGAAGCCGAAGGCGGCGTTTGCGCCGCTCCAGATTTTCCAGCATTCGGCCGGGATCGATATCGCCGTTCCGCCAGTCGGCCTTCAGCTCGTCGAGAAACTGATCATTCATGGTCGAGCATCGCCTTCAGTTGGGCCTTGGCGCGGTTAACTCTTACCGCCACGTTCGACGTGGTTATGCCGAGCGCCTCGGCGATTTCCGGGTAGCTTAATTCCTCGAGGACAAGCATCATGACCTGCCGGTACGGCAGCGGCAGCCGCCGGATCGCGGCAATCAGCTGTGCCGAGCGCTCCGAAGCAAGCAGCGTCTGCTCCGGCGTCGGCACCAGCGTTTCTTGCCCTGGAGCCGGCGCCTTCTTGTCCGCCACCCGCTTGACGACGTGGCTGACTCCGCGGTTGTGTGCGATCCGGAAGATGAACGGCGCGATCCGTTGCGGATCCTTCAGGGCGGGAAGTGCGCCGTGGATCGCAATCAGGATATCCTGCAGCAAGTCCTCCTGCAGCGTCGGATCCGCCTCATAGGCCGAAGCGACGCGCGCGAGGGCGCGCCCATAGGCGCCGATGATCTCCTGGAGGCCCATCATTGCGCGCGTTTAGTCTCGGGCGGCGAAGGAAACTTACAAAAACTTTTTTCCGGCGATTCTGTAAGCATCGGAAGCCTTTCCCGGACTGATGGGCGTCAGAAGCAAGACGGCTGGCCGATGCCGCTCCGGGCGAGGGTGTCCCGAACGGCCGCGGAGCCTCCGCTCCGCCCCTCGCGCCGACCGACGAACGGAAAGGAACGAACATGTTTCGCGACAGGAAGAAGCTGATTGCAGCCATCGTCGTGGGTGCGCTGGTCCTGGCCTGGGTGGGCGTGATCGGCGCCTCGCTCCTGCTCGATCTCAGCAAGGGCCAGAAGGTGGCGATGGTCGTGGGACTCGCGGTCGCCACGGAGATCGCCTTGTGGGTCGGCGGCGTGCTCCTCGGGATCACGGCGCTCGCGCGGATCCACGGCTGGTTGCGGCTCCGCTGGTCCGGGAAGGGTTCGCAGCGGGAAAGCTCGGCTTCCAAAGCACGCTGAGTCGGCTTGGCGCCGATCGGTGCGGCGCAGCTTCATCGAAGGACGGAAGAATGAAGATGATCGGCATGGCGCGCGCCGCCGGTGCGGCCGCTGCGCTGGCCGCGACCGCACCCGCGGTCGCGCAGCGTACCAACGAGAATGCGGCGGCCAGGGCCGAGGATGCGTTCGGCACTTCGATCGGCGGCGAGCAGATCGGCATTTACAGCCCGGGATTCGTCCGCGGCTTTTCGGCGACGGAAGCCGGCAATATCCGACTCGACGGACTCTATATCGACCAGCAGGCCGCCTTCACGGACCGGCTGGTCGGCGGTCTCCAGATGCGCGTCGGGCTGTCCGCGCAAAGCTATCCCTTCCCGGCGCCGACGGGAATCGCCGACTTCACCCTTCGCCTCCCCGGGGCCGAGCGGGTCGTCTCCACGCAGGTTCGCTACGGTCCCTTCGGCGGAGTGGCCGGCGAGGTCGATGCGCAAATCCCTCTCACCAAAGAGCTGAGCTTGGGAGTCGGGGTGGGCGTTTCGGCCGACCAGAACCATTTCGGCGGGACCCCGCTCTACATCTCCAACGCCGCCATGCTCCGTTGGCGCCCCTCGGCCAAGGTCGAGATCATCCCCTTCTGGAGTCGACTCACCGTGCGCAGCGAGGAACCCGCACCCTTGCTCTTCACCGACGATCAGAGGCTTCCGCCACGAGTGCCGCGGAAGGTTCTGCTCGGTCAGCCGTGGGCGGAGAATCGCGGCAATACCGGCAACTCGGGAATCATCGGCCGCTATCAGTCGGGTAACTGGACCGTGCGCGCCGGACTGTTCCACTCGGTTTTCGATTACGACCGGTCATTCGCACAGCTGTTCCTAGGAGTCCGGCCGGACGGTAATGCGCTCGAGGCGGTGATCGCCGACCCCAAGCGGCGCTTTTCCTCGGTGAGCGGAGAGGTGCGGCTGTCCCGAAAGCATGGCGAGGGCGACCGTCTGCACACCGTCCACCTGGCCGTGCGCGGGCGCAAGCGCAGCCGCCACTACGGCGGCAGCCAGCTTCTCCCGCTTGGAGCGCATTCCATCGACAAGCCCGTCCTCTTCCCCGAGCCCGACTTTTCGTTCGGACCGCAGACCCGCGACAATGTCGAGCAGCTCACCGCGGGGATTGCCTATGAAGGACGCTGGCGCAACGTCGGCGAACTGAGCCTGGGCATCCAGAAGACGGATTACAGCAAGAAAGTGACCACGCCTGCCGGTCCTCTGCCGGCTTCGACGGACCGGCCCTGGCTGTTCAATGGAACGGTCGCCGCCTATCTCTCGCCCAAGGTCGCCCTCTACGCCGGGTACACGCGCGGCCTGGAAGAAAGCCCGGTCGCGCCCGACATCGCAATCAACAAGGACGAGGCGCCGCCAGCGATCCGCACGCGTCAGGTCGACGCCGGCATCCGATGGACGATCAAGCCGGGCCTGAGGCTCGTCGCCGGCCTCTTCGAGGTCACCAAGCCCTATTACAATCTCGATCCGAGCCGGGTCTTCACCCGCCTCGGCGAGATCCGCCACCGCGGCGCCGAATTCTCCCTGGCCGGCCAGGTGACGCCGGGGCTCATCGCGGTACTGGGAACGGCGCTGATCGACGCCGAGCTCTCGGGCCCGGCGGTCGAGAGCGGCGCTCTCGGCCGCCGGCCGGTGGCGAGCTTCCGCCGGCTGTCCAACGCGATCATCGAATATCGTCCGCCCGCCTTCAACGTGCTCTCGGTCGACTTGCTGGTGGAATCCACCTCGGACCGGATCGCGAGCTTCGACGGGTCCGTGCGCATCCCGGCTCGGGAGATCATCTCCCTGGGAGGACGCTATCGCTTCAAGATGGGCGACACGTCGGCGACGCTGCGCGCCCAGATCGCCAACATCTTCGACAATTTCGGCTACTCCAACGGGGCGAGCGGAGTCTTCCTGTACAATTTGCCGCGGCGGTTCACGCTGTCGCTCACCGCCGACTTCCGATGATTCCTTCTTCTTTTCCGGACGGCGGGGCGTTTTACTTTTGCAGCGTTGCCGCCGTCCGCCCCATCCTCCCAAGGCTGCACACCTTTCTCAACGTCGACGAGAGGGTGCGCCTTGGCAGCTACCGTCGGGAGCCGGACCGGGAGCGCTTCGCCCTCGGGCGGGCGCTGCTGCGGCTGTTCGCCGGCCGCATCCTGAACGCGGAGCCCTACGCCGTGTCGTTGCATTTCACCTCCACGGGTAAGCCGGTCATTTGCAGCGGCGGGCTCCACGTGAACGTCAGTCATAGTGGAGATGTCGTCGCGCTGGCCTTCGCCGACCGGGCGGTCGGCATCGACGTCGAAGCGATTGCCGAAATCGTCCCCCTCGAGGCGGCGACCATAGCCTTTTCGCCCACCGAGCGCGCCCGGCTGGCGCGCTTGGCGGGCGATGAGCGGCGGCAAATGTTCTACGAGATATGGACTCGCAAGGAAGCACTGCTGAAGGCCGACGGACGAGGCCTCCACGACGATCTTACCTCCCTGGAGACGATGCGGGACGATGGATCATGGCGTACCTCCGTGTCGCTGGGAGGTGCGACGTTCGCGGTGACCGCGATCGCCGCGCCGCCGGGCGCGATCGCGGCCGCGGCGTCTTCAGGCTGCCTCGGACGGATCGAGCCGACCGTCCTCACAGCCGAGCATGTCCGGATTCTGGCCGCGAGATCCTTCGAGGGGAGCCGCGCCGCCTCCGGGCGGGTCAGATCGCCCCGGTCCCTGCCCCGGGAGGCCGCTTCTTGGACGACGCCGGCAGCGAACGCTGCGCGGTGCGGATGACGTCCTGCAGCGTGGTCAAATAAGCGTCGAACGCCGCTCGTCCGCGAGTCGTAAGGCAATAGGTCGTCTTCGGCTTGCGGCCGACGAACTCCTTCGTCGCTTCGGTATAGCCCGCCTGCTCCAGCACCCTCAGGTGGCTGCTCAAATTGCCGTCGGTCACCTGCAGATGGTCCCGCAGGAACGAGAATTCCGCATACTCGACCTGGCTCAGCAGAGTGACGATCGCCAGCCGAGTCGTGACGTGGATGATTTCGTCGAGTCGATCAGGGACTTTGATGGTCGGAGCCATAGTCGGTCCAGTCGATTGCTTTTGCGCGCCGATGCACGATCAGCCCCGGCACCACCCCGCCCGTGACGCAGGCGAGCGCCGCGATCAGCAGCAGCTCCGCGCGGGGCAGGATAAAAACCAGCATGGCCGCGACCGCCCAGGGAATGCTGAAAACCGCCAGCCACATTCCACCGTGCCTGAGAAGCGGGCCGTGCATGAAGTACAGGCCGCCGACTGAAAGGAAAGCAAAGCACGCCGCTGCGCGCTCGTCTATCCATTCGGCTTGGACGGCGAAAATCAGGATCGCGGCGAAGACCCCCGCCACGACGTACATGCGAGTATAGGTGCGGAACGCCGAGGTCGGAGCACGCTTCATGTCATGGTAGCGCTGCACCTCCTGCCAGAGCAGGTAGCTCAGTATCGTACCGATGGCAGCGATCAGCGCCCATCTCAGATAGCGGGGCACCTCATGCTCCAGAACATAGCTGGCGACGCACATCGCCGCGATCGCCACCGACGTCTTGGCCCAGCTGAGCCCGGCCGACACAACCGACCGATTCGCGAGGCGCAGGCTCGCGTCGACGACCTTCAACCGCTCGGCAGCGGTATCCGGGTCCAATGGCGGTTGTGACGGCTCCATCAACTTCTCCAAGACGTCACCAGCGGCGCTTCCGTCGACGATATACGTTCTCGGCCCGCCCCGCGACAGCGGATTAGTGGCGACGGTCGAGCACCACCCTCTGTCCCCTTCCCCGCACCGATCGCGGCTGTTGCGGATACCGTTACCACCGGAGGGCCCCGTCGGATCGAAAGGCGCGATTCGGCGTGCACGACGCGGAGCGGGAGCCGCGGCGCCGGTTCTCGAAGCCGTTTCGGTCATTTGCCGGTGCCCACTCCCAAGCGTGCCCCTGCCTCTACCCCCTACCCTGGTGGGATCGTAATCCGCCTCAGCCGAATCGAAAACGATCTTGGGCACGGCCTGCGACCTGAGACGTAGCGCGGGCGGCGGAATCGCTTCGCGGCCGCTGCCTTCGGGCAGCTTTGGCCGGGTCGGCAGAATGCCGGCTGAAGATCGGGTTCGACCCCTCGGCCAGCGCATCCTGCGTACTCATAGGTCCGGAACAGGAATAAAATGCAATTATCTCTTGAATATAACCTTTCTTTGCGTCACAGAGTTCTTTGTGTGAAGAATCGTTCACGACTCGGACAAGAACTGCCGCTGTACGGCAGGGGGCGGCCGAGTGATGGCGAAGTAACCGATTGTAGGAAGCCAAACCTACTTGGCTTGGGAGTGGCAGCGTATGTATGCCGATCGCTTTCCAGATCCGCTCAGGGCGAGTTCCCGCCCTAATTCTTGGCTGGGCCCAGTACCGCCTCCAGTCTCAGGACGACCTCGCCTCCTCTGTTTCCCCTATGCGGGCGGAGGCGCATCGATTTATCGCCGCTGGTTCGAATGGTTGCCCGAAGTAGACGTGCTTCCCGTTCGCCTGCCCGGTCGAGAGATGCGGATGCGCGAGCCGCTCATCGACTCGCTCCAGGATCTCGTCGCCCAACTCGCCGACGCGCTCGCGGAATTCACCGATGTGCCCTATGCGCTTTTCGGCCACAGCATGGGCGGCCTCATCGCGTTCGAGCTCCTCGATGCACTGGAGCGCCGGGGTTGCCCCAAGCCGCTCCTGCTCTGCGTTTCCGCCCGCCCCTCGCCCGGGACCGAGGCGCCGGCGGAGTGGCGGCGCGCTCCGAACCTGCCGGACGACGAATTCTGCCGCTTTCTCGAGCGGCTGACTCCCGCAAATGCCCTGCATCTGGCCGATGCTTCGCTGCGCGCCCTAACGCTCCCGATATTGCGGGCCGACTTCCGGCTCTGTGCCTCGCTTCAGTCCCAGTCCGATGCCAGGGTCGAGGTACCGATCCTCGCCCTGAGCGGCACTGACGATCCCTATGTCGACCCGTCGGCGATGGAGGGCTGGCGCGGCGTGACCCGCTGTTCGTTCGAGCATCGCACCCTCTCCGGCGACCATTTTTTCGTGACCTCGCAGGCAGCCGAAGTCTGCCGGATCGTCTCGAATGCACTTTCTCGGGAGATGGCTTCGTCCGCTCGCGGAACCGGCTGCTCGACCGCGGAGGTGAGCGCCGCTTTGAATGGCTGCGGCCCGATGCCGGTCGCCGGAGGTCCGGTCCAATAACAGCCAAACACCCAGAGGCTCGCGCAACATGGCGGCAGTGCGCGCAGCCACATTTTTCACGGCCGCATGGAGGAACATCGATGAGCACGGAAATGGAGTTCACCGTCGTACGGAATGCGGAAGAGCAATATTCGATCTGGCCCACCTTCCGGCAAATTCCCGAGGGATGGGAGGAAGTCGGCAAGCGCGGGACCAAAGATGAATGCCTCGACCACATTGAGCAGGTGTGGACCGACATCACCCCCAAGAGCGTCCGAGAGGCGCTCGCCAAGCTCCGCGAGGAGCAGCCCACGACCGAGGACGCCTGATCGCGACCGTCTAACACTACCCGCTCTCCGAGAAGATCGAACATGCCGGATAACGGTTCAATGCAGCTCCACGCCCATGCTGCCTCCTGGTCGGGCGATCTTACTCGTATCGCGGGCATCGACCGCGGCCTGACCGATGTCTTCGCCGAGGTGGTGGAGCGGCACGGCGCGCGGGTGGCGGTGACCGGCGGGTCGCAGGCGCTGACCTATGCCGAGCTCGGCGAGGCGAGCGGGCTGATCGCACGGCAGCTTGCGGC
>JASLBD010000211.1 GCA_030146745.1 Allosphingosinicella sp.
CTCCCACCGCCCCGACTTGCCGCCGTGCCCGGCACCCATGTTGATCTTGAGCAGCAGCGGATTGTCATCCGTTTTGGTCGCGCGGAGCACGGCCGCCCACTTGGCCGGCTCCCAATAGGTTACGCGCGGATCGTTGAGGCCGCCGGTGATCAGCATCGGCGGATAGGCTTGCCGCTTCACATTCTCGTAGGGGCTGTAGCTGCGAATATATTCGAACGCCGCCTTGTCCGTGATCGGATTGCCCCATTCCGGCCACTCGCCAGGCGTCAGCGGCAGGCTTTCGTCCTGCATGGTATTGAGCACGTCCACGAATGGAACGTCCGCGACCACCGCTCCCCACAGCTCGGGGTTCGTATTCGCGACGACGCCCATCAGCTCGCCGCCGGCCGAGGCGCCGTTGATCGCGATGTTCCCGGGCTTGGTTAATACCTGTGCGATCTGGCCCTTGGCCGCGTCGACGAAATCGTTTAACGTGTTGGTGCGCTTGGTGAGCTTGCCGTCCAGGAACCAGCCATAGCCGAGGTCGTCGCCGCCCCGGATATGAGCGATGGCGTAGGCATAGCCTCGGTCGAGGAGGCTGAGACGCGCAGTCCCGAAGTTCGGCGGAATGGCCAGGCCATAAGCGCCGTAAGCGTAGAGGAAGACCTTGCCCTGCCCGTTCTTCTCGAAGCCCTTCTTGTAGACGATGGACACCGGCACCTGCTTCCCGTCCCGCGTCGGCAGCATCAACCGCTCGGTCGCATATTGAGAAGCGTCGTAGCCGGACGGCACCTGCTGGACCTTCAGGGTCTGCAGTCGCTGCTCCGAGGGGTGATAATCGTAGACCGTGCTCGGGGTCACCATCGACGAATAGCTTAGGCGGTAGGCGGCGGGGGCGTATTCGGGATTGTTGCCGAGGGAGGCCGTATAGCTTGCCTCGGGAAATGGGATGCGCCGCTCGCTGCCGTCATAGCTTCTGAGCCTGATCTGATCGAGACCGTTCACCCGCTCGGTCACGGCAAGATGGTCGCGAAATGCCGTGACGCCGCGAAGATAGACGCTGTCGGAGCCGGGGATAACGGTCTTCCAGCTGCCCGGCGAACGAGTCTCGGCCTCGGCGAGGCGGAAGTTCACATGGTCGTCGTTGGTGAGGATCCACAGCTTTCCGTGCGAGGCGTCCGCGAAGTATCTGCGGTTTACCTTGCGCGGCGAGATAAGTACCGGGGCCGCGGCAGGCTTGTCGGCGCGCACGAAGCGGACTTCGCTCGTCGCGTTGTCGCCGGTGTGGATGAAGATGAGGCTCTCGTCCTGCGATTTGGAAAGATCGACGGAAAAGCCCTTGTCCTTGGTTTCTTCGTAAAGAGTGACGTCCTTTGAAAGAGGCTCGCCCAGACGGTGCATCCGGGCGCGGTAGCTGCGCCAATTGTCGTTCACTTCGGTGAAGACCACGCCCTTGCTGTCGCTGGTCCAGACCGGAGAGCCGATGCCCACCTCCGTGATCGTCTCGATATCCTTGCCGGTAGAGAGGTCGCGGATCTTGAGCGTGAACCGTTCGGAGCCGTCATCGTCCGCCAAAATCGCGGCGAGGCGGCCGTCGGGGCTCACCTCCATGTCGCCCAGGCGGAAATATTCCTGGCCCTTCGCTTCCGCGGCCTCATCGAAGATTGCCTGATCGGCGCCGCCGGCGACGGGCTTTCTGTACCAGGTGCGATATTGCGCGCCGGGCTTGAACGCCCACCAATAGAGATAATCGCCGTCCTTTTGCGGGACGCTCGATTCATCCTCCTGGATGCGGCCTTTCATTTCCTGGAACAGGGTTTCCACGAGAGCCGCCTGCGGCTTCATCTCCTGCTGGAAATAGGCGTTCTCGGCCTCCAGATAATCCAGCACATCCTTGTCATCGACCTTCGGATAGCCCTGGTCCTTCATCCAGAAATACGGATCCTCGATCGTATAGCCGTGGCGGCTGTAGCTGTGCGGCCTTTGCTCGGCGACGGGCGGCTTCAGGGCTTTCGTGCTCTCGGTCATCGGGGCTTTCTGGGCTTGCGCGGCGAGCGGAGCCGCCGTGGCTAGGAGAAGGACAAGGATTGCTGAGCGCATGTGGTAGGACCCCCCGGATGTTCAAGCAGTGGCGAAGAGCCGCCGATCCGCTTATCTACGTCGCGCAATCTCAACCAGGAAGCATTTCATGTCCAGCTACGAAGCCCGTCTTTCCGCCCTCCGCGAGCAGCTGAAGGCCGACCGCCTCGACGGCTTCGTCGTGCCGCTTACCGACGAGCATATGAGCGAATATGTGGGAAGCTACGCACAAAGGCTCGCCTGGCTGACCGGGTTCAAGGGATCGGCCGGCGCGGCGGTGGTGCTGCCGCAGGAAGCGGCGATCTTCACCGACGGGCGCTACACCTTGCAGGTGCGCGATCAGGTGGACGGCAAGCATTGGTCCTACCAGTCGGTGCCCGAGACGAGCATCGCCGACTGGCTGAAGGACCATGCGCCCGACGGCGGCCGCATCGGATACGACTCCTGGCTGCACACAAAGGATTGGGTCGCCAAGGCGAAGGCGGCGCTAAAGGAGAAGGGGGCGGAACTGGTCGCTGTGCCGCGCAATCCGATCGACGCCGTCTGGAGCGAGCGGCCAGAGCCGAGCAAGGCGCGGCTGGTCGTGCATCCGGAGCTTTACGCGGGCAAATCCTCCGCCGCCAAACGGCAGGAAATGGCCGACTGGCTGAAGGAGCAGAAGGCGGATTCGGCGGTGCTGTCCGCGCTCGATTCCATCGCCTGGACGTTCAACGTGCGCGGCGAGGATGTGGATCACACCCCCGTGGCGCTGTCCTTTGCGCTAGTGCACGACGACGGCACGGCGGACCTATTTGTGGCGTCCGAAAAATTGGGCGACGACGTCGGCCAGCATCTCGGGAACGGGGTGCGCATCCATGAGCGTAGCGCCTTCGAAGACTTCCTCGGCACGCTCGGCGGAAAGACGGTCGCCGCGGATCCGGAGCGCGCCGTCGCAGCGATCTTCCAGGCGCTGGAGCAGGCCGGCGCGAAG
>JASLBD010000224.1 GCA_030146745.1 Allosphingosinicella sp.
GTCGGGCCGAACGAGCGGGTCGGACTGTGCGTGCGTCGGTCGTGCGACCTGATCGCCGCGATCCTCGGTCTCTACAAGGCGGGCTGCGCCTATGTCGCGCTCGACCCGATCTACCCACAGAGCCGGCTCGACTTCATCCGGCGGGACAGCGGAGTCACCCTGGCGATCGTCGACGGGACCGCATCCCTAAGCGACTGCCGAAGCCTCACGATTGCCGAGCTGATCGACCTGGGCCGGGGGCACGAAGGCGATCGTCCGGCCGGGCGCCCAGGGGCCGAGGAAGCCCTGGCCTATATCCTCTACACGTCAGGGACTACCGGGCAGCCCAAGGGAACGCTCGTATCGCATTCGAACGTGACCGCGTTGCTGGAGGCGAGCCAGGGCTATTTCGAGTTCGGAGACCGCGACGTCTGGAGCCAGGTTCACGCTTACGGCTTCGACTTCTCGGTCTGGGAGATCTGGGGTGCGCTCGCCTATGGCGGGCGGCTGGTCATCGTCTCGAACGAAGATGCCCGCGACCCGGAGCGTTTCTACGATATCCTCGCCGCCGAAGGAGTCACGGTCCTCAACCAGACTCCAGCAGCGTTCGCCGTGCTCGCCGACCACATGCTCGACGCCGGCCGCACCCTGCCGAAGCTCGCCTTCGTCATCTTCGGCGGCGAGGCGCTCGACCGCGCCTCGGTCAGGCGGTGGCTGAAGCGCTTCGACGGGCGCACCGGGGCCGTGCTGGTCAACATGTACGGGATCACGGAAACCACCGTCCACGTCACCTGCTTCGAAGTCCTCCTGGCGGATCTCGCGGACGTCCGGACTCCGATCGGTTCGCCCCTTCCGCACCTCGACCTATTTCTGCTCGACGAATATCTCAATCCCGTCCCGGCCGGGACCCCCGGCGAAATCTATGTCGGCGGCGCAGGCCTGAGCTGGGGTTATTGGAACCGTGGGCGCCTGACGGCCGAGCGCTTCGTGCCGAGCCCGTTCCCCCTCAAGTCCGGAGACCGTCTCTACCGAAGCGGCGACCTCGCCGCGATCGACCCGCAGGGGCTGCTCCGCTACCTCGGGCGGGCTGATTCCCAGGTCAAGATCCGCGGCTACCGGATCGAGCTGAGCGAGATCGAGAATGCCCTCGAAGAGCTGCCTTGGGTGCGGCGCTCGGCTGTCGTCGCGGTCGACGGCGGAGGCACGGCAAGCCTCGCCGCCTATGTGCTCCCGGTGCCGGGGGTCGTGCCCCCCTCGCTCGAATCGTGCCAGCAGGCGCTCGCGGCGAAGCTGCCCGCCTACATGCTGCCGCAGCAGGTCGCTTTGGTCGCTGAGCTGCCCGTCAACGAGAACGGCAAGATCGACCGGGCCGGCCTCCCGGCCCCCGATGCCTGCCGGCGCCTCCACACGAGCGGCTACGTCCCGCCGTCGACTCCGACCGAGCAGCGGCTGGCTGCGATCTGGGCCGAGGTGCTCGGGGCGAACGATATCGGCATCGACGACAATTTCTTCTCGATCGGCGGGGACTCGATCCGGAGCATCCGGGTGAGGGCCCGGGCGCAGCAACTGGGGATGGAAGTCACCATCGCGAGCCTGCTTCGCAACCAGACGATCCGCTCGCTCGCCGAGGCGGTCGACACCGAGGCCGCGGACGGCGGCACCGAGGCACCGGAGCTTCCCCGGCCGGGCAGGTTCGAGCTGCTCCCGGAAGGCTCGCAGCAGCTCCAACTCGACCCCGAGCTGGACGACGCTTTCCCGATTACCCAAGCGCAGCTGGGCCTCCTTTACCACAGCGCGGACGCCGAGGAGCGGTCCACTTACCATAATATCGAGACCCAGATATTGCGGCTGCCTTTCGACGCGGCCGCGTTGCGCGCGACATGGACGGAGCTGGCGGCGAGGCACGAAGCGCTGCGCACCGGATTCGACGTGGCGGCCGGGGATACGCCCCTGCAGCTGGTCTATCGTTCGGTCGAGATCCCGATCGAGATCCACGATCATCGCGGCTTGTCCGCCGAGGCATGGCACGAGGTCTCCGAGGCGTGGCTCGCGGCGGAGCGGCGGCGCCTGTTCCAGGACTGGAAACGCGCCCCGCTGTTCCGGGTCTCGGTCCTGCGCAGGACGGACGACGAGTTCCAGCTCGGCTACACCAACCATCACGCCATCATCGACGGGTGGAGCGTCGCAACGCTGACCCGCGAGTTCGTGGACCTCTACAAGGCCCGGCTCGAAGGGCGTCCCCTCCCCCTGCCCGCGCCCGCGGTTTCGCTCAGCACCTTCGTATCGCTCGAGCTTTCGGCGATCCGGGACGGCGCGGCCAAGACATTCTGGGCGAGACAGCTGGCGGGCGCGCTACCGAGACCCTTGCCCGCGGGCGAGGGCGGGGACGTCGCCGCGGCCCGCAACGTCGAAATTCCCATGGACGAACGGACCGAAGCCGCGCTCCGCGCCTTGGCCGGGCAGCTGCAGGTGTCGCTCAAGGCTGTCCTGCTTGGCCTGCACGTGCGGGCGCTCGGCGCAATCTGCGGGCGCGGCGACGTCGTGACCGGACTCGTCACCAACGGCCGGCCCGAGGTCGAGGGCGGCGAGGCCATGCTCGGCCTGTTCCTCAACACCCTGCCGTTCCGGGCCTCGCTGTCGGGCGGCAGATGGAGCGAGCTGATCCGGACGGTCTTCGCTCAGGAGCGCGCGCTGTGGCCTCACCGCCGTTACCCGATGCCTCTCGTCCAGCAGGCGCAGGGCGGCGTGGCCTTGTTCGATTCGCTATTCAATTACACGCACTTCCACGTTCTCGAGGCGGCCGAGTCGGCCGGCGAGATCATCGAGCGCGGCGGCGGTTACGAACGCTCCAACTACCCGCTGGTGCTTCAGGCGATGCAGGATCCCTCCGGTCGCATTCGGCTCGTGCTGGTGGTCGACCGCGCCCGTTTCGGCTCCGGACAGATCGAGCGCATGAAGGCGGTTTATGAGGCGGCGCTCGCCTCGCTGGCGGTGGACGGCGACGCTGCCGCCGATCTCCTGCCCGCCGCCGACCGGACCCAGCTTGCCTCCTGGTCGGGCGATCTTACTCGTATCGCGAACATCGACCGCGGCCTGACCGATGTCTTCGCCGAGGTGGTGGAGCGGCACGGCGCGCGGGTGGCGGTGACCGGCGGGTCGCAGGCGCTGACCTATGCCGAGCTCGGCGAGGCGAGCGGGCTGATCGCACGGCAGCTTGCGGC
>JASLBD010000227.1 GCA_030146745.1 Allosphingosinicella sp.
GCCTTGCTCGCCATCGCCGCCGTCTATCTCGGCCGGCGCTGGTACGTGAACAACCCGATGCCGAGCGCCGACCCGATGCTCAACGACCGCGCCGCCCGGCTGACCGGCCGAACGGTCATGGTCGCGTCCGCGATCGTCAACGGCGAGGGCCGGGTCAAAGTCGGCGACAGCGTCTGGTCCTGCCGGGGGCCGGACTGCGCGGAGGGTTCGCGGGTGCGGATCGTCGGGGCGGACGGGTCGTGCCTCAAGGTCGAGCTGGTTCGGGAGATCGAGGGGCCGGGGGGTTAGGAGCGCAACCTCGCGGCGCTGCTGTCAGGTCTGTGGCGAATCAGGTTTGAGCTGATCCCGCCGTCATGGCGAAGATGTCTTTGAGCTTGCGCTGTAACCTTGCCTCGACCTGCGGACGATGGTGCGCGTCGCCATCGAACAGCAATTCGGACTCGGCACAAAGCTGGTTGAAGATTATTTCTAGCCCCGCCACATCCTGACGGCGACGAAGCACCACGGCGCCGACATTGCCCTTGCCGCCCGCCATTGGGAAGCCGATCACGCCAATTCTCCCGTCCACCACCATGAAATCGAATTGCGGTCCGTAGTTGCGGTAATAAAGAACCGTGACATTATCCTGACGGTAAAAACGTGAAATCAGAAAGGATAGATGCTCCCGCACGTTGGGACATAAGCGGACGATTCTGCGGAAATCCTCCAGCGCATCGGCATGGTCTCTGAGTCGCTCCTCAATCGCCCGAAAATAGGACCCCTCCTGTGCCCCCAAGCCGGCATGGGATCGAACCGTCCACAAGCTATGTCGAGATGTCTTCGCCAGCCTCGACAACATGGCCATTACGTTCTTGTATCCGCGAACGGTAAATGCCGGGCGTGTGATCAATGCGGCGAACGATATCAGCCCTCCCAGGAAAAGTACGGCCAGCACTCCGAACGCGGCGGTTCGAGTTTCCTGAGCAACGAGCGCCGACACCAGCCCGGCAATGGAGGACGCGACCGTGAGGAAAGCGAGTGAAACTTCCGTCTTTGTCCGAGTAATGAACAGCTCCTGGAAATGCATCACGAGTTTCCCTGAATCATCGTCCCTTCAACGCCGGCACAAGGCAAGTTGTGTTTGACCACATTGCTCATTGGAAAGGAAGCCGCCGCCCTGGTCATGCCACCTGGTTAGCCCGTGCGAGGTGAGCCCCGTGCCAGGCACCGGACCATGAGCGCCAGCGGGCCAAGTTCAGCATCAGCCGCCGATGAGGCCGAGCAGCCCGCCTGCGACCGGCGAAGGACTGCGAAGCTTGAGCGTCAAGGAGTCCGGTTGCTCAGGGCCGACCGATCGTCGCCCGAAGGAAGCTTCCGACGCGCCGGCGATAGGCTTCGTCGTCCAAGTCGCCCATGGCGGCATGGTCGCGGCCCGGAACCAGCCACAGGCTCTTTGCCCCGGGCGCGGCGGCGACGAGGGCGCGAGTCTCCTCCGGCGGGGTATAGCGGTCGTCCTGCCCGCCGATGACGAAGACGGGCCCGGGGTAACGCCGCAGCGCATCGAGCGGCGAGAGGTCGCCGGGCATGACGCCGAAGCGAGGCTTCGACTGGAAGCTCAGCAGCGGCTCGAGCAGCCAGGCCGGCGCCGCCGTGAGGCGGTCGGCGATGCGGTTGCGGATGGCGCGGCGGATGTCCGGATAGACCGCCTGAAGCACCAGGGCGTCGGCGGGGAGCGGACCCGCCGGTCCGAGCAGGGCCGCCGCGCCGCCGAGCGAATTGCCGATCACCGCGACCCGTGCGCCCCGCTGCCGCCGCTTCAGCCACCGGAAGGCGGAATCGGCGTCCGAGGCCTCGCGAAGCCCGAAGCTGCGCTCCGCCAAGTCCGATTCGCCATGGCCCCTGAAGTCGATCGTGAGGGCCGCGTAGCCGAGCCGGGAGAGCCAGGCCGCCGTCGGCGCGGTCGAGGCTCGGGAATCCTTCACCCCATGCAGGAGCAGAACGGCGGGAGATTCGGCCCGGCGGCCGGGCCAATAGGTCGCCGCCAGACTCAACCCGTCACCGGTCCGGATCCGCACGTCGCGCGCCGGGGCCTCGGCCGGCGGCACAGGGCTGGTTTCGCCCCGCACCAGCACCGAGCCGGCAATCCAGCTCAGCGCCAGTCCGGCGACGAGACCGACGATCCCGCACAGGAAGAAGAGCTTGCGGGTCGACGGCATCGCCGGAGCCTATTCAGCCCCGGGAGCGGGTTCAAGCGGCCGAGGCCGGCGGCGAACCGGGTCCACGTACTTTTTCGAACCTGATCCGCCGCAATCATTTCCTTAATCCCGGACCGCTAGCGCGGCGTCGGGACGGACGGCCGGGACGGGAGGCGGATTTGGCGCTCTACAAATATCAGAACTACCTTTCGGTGAGCAAGAACACCTCGTTCGACCAGGTGCTTCCCGCCGGGCTGCACATCCCGAGCGGAGGCATCTACCGCTGCGTCGGCTGCGGCAACGAGGTCGCGCAGGACGCCAACAGCGTCCTGCCGGACCGCCGGCACCACCCCCACAATCCCGCGCAGGGCGAGGTCCGCTGGCAGCTGATCGTCGCCACGCAGACGACCGTGGCTGCGCCCTACCTTCACGGCGCGTGAGGCGGCGGGCGAACGGAGCGCTGCTCTCGATCGTCCGGCCGGTAGCCCGAGGCTTCCTGGGACGTTACAGGCGGCCGCATGTACGCTCCCCCTTCGAACCGGCAGACCCTGGGCGACACGAAGACGGCGCCGATGATCGGCCGAATGTTCCGGCTCTCCGCGGCGAGAGCACAGGTCTCCCCCGGGCTCGCGCCCCGGGAGGGGCATGCCTCAGTCGTCGCCGTAGCGGCTGCGGTAGAAGATCGCGCCCGCCGCCACCGCGACTCCCGCCGCCGCCGCGCCCAGGCCGATGTTGCGCCAGGAAAAGACGCTCTGCTCGCCGAGCGGGTTGCCGTCGGCTTCCTCCTCGAGCAGGGCGGCGTTGTCGGCGTTGGCGGAGAGGCGGACGCGGTCGCCCTCGACCGCCGCGACGAGGCCGCCCGAAATGTAATGATGATGGCCGGCGTGGGAGCCGCTGTCCTCCTTGGTCAGCTTGATTCGGCCGCCCTCGACCTTGTCGACCGTCCCGAGGTGCGCTCCGTCGGCGCCGATGATTTCCATATGGGGCTGGATCCGGCTGAGATCGGCCATGTCCTATCGTCTCCTGCTGTGGCTAGGTATAGGCGCTGTAACGAGGGGCGCCGGGATTGGATGCAAGGCCCGGACGGGATCGGGACCCGAAACGACCGGCGCTCGTTGGAAGCGGACGAAGGAGACATGACATGCGCCTGATTTTCGCCTTGCCGCTGCTTTTCCTGGCCGGCTGCGACGTCGACAGCGATTCGGCCAACGATCAGGTCCGGTTCGAATATAACGAGCAGAGGATCGAGGACGCGGCCGCGGCCACCGCCCGCGCCGCCGGCGAAATCGGCTCCGGAGTGGGCAACGTCGCCGTCAGCACCGGCCGGGCGGTCGCCAACGAGGTCGGCGACATCGACATCGACGTCGACGTCAACCGCAACCGCTCGCGCGGGGACGCCGCCGCCAACGAATCCGCCGCCAACGAAGCCGCCGCCAACTGAGCCGCGCCGGGGCAGGTTGAAAAAGCGGCCGCACTCGGCAAGATGCGCCTGAGAGGCAGGGGGCATATGCGCGGACAGGTACTTGGAGTCGACACCCGCACCGGCGACGGCATCGTCACCGGCGAGGACGGCCGCCGCTACAGCTTCAAGCCGCTGGACTGGGCCGCGCGGGGCGAGCCGGCGGTCGGCATGGAGGTCGATTTCGAGACCCATGAGAGCCGCGCGCTGAGCATCTTCCCGGTGCCCGGCGCCTCGCCTCCGCCGGCCGCCG
>JASLBD010000247.1 GCA_030146745.1 Allosphingosinicella sp.
ATGGTTTGTTCGAGCTTTGGCGAAAAGCGCTGGTTTTCGTCACCGAACAGGAGCGAATTGTTCTTCCTTATCTCAGCGCTCTCATCCCATGAAACGATGACGTTGGAAAAATATTCGGTGGGGGTAAGATAGCGATATTGCTGGTCGACCACGCTGAGCCAGTAGGCCATCTCCTCCGGCGTCAGCGGATCGAAGCCGGTCGGATCGACCAGGGTCGCCGGATTGTTGTCCGCATAGGTATAGAGATTGAGCCGGTCGACGGGACCCGCGGGATCGGGCGTGATCCAGCGCCCCATCCATGGAGAATAATAGCGCTGGCCGAAATAATAGAAGCCGGTGGCGCGATCGAGCTCCTTGCCGGTGAAGCGATAGCGCTTCCGCTCGACCTCCGAAGCATTGCTCCCGCCGATCACCGCCGCGCCGCCGAAGGGGTAATATTCCTCGTAGGTGATGATCTGGCCGGAATCGTCGAGCTCGAAGTTCACCGAGCCCAGTAGATCGTCGAGCTGATAGCGGTAGTTGCGCGTGCCGCCGCCCTGCTGCGCGACCGGCTCCGTCACGCTGGTGACGAGAATGCACTGGCCGGCGACGACAAGCTTTAGCGACACGATCTGCTCGGTCGCCGGCTGCCCCTCCGGCGCGGCGCGGACGACGACGACGTCGCCGACGTAGAGGCTGTCCTCGATCCGATTGCCGCCACCGGTGAGGCGCTGCACCACCTTGCGCGCGCGCACGCCCGCCGCATCGTAGGTGAACCACGCTTTGTCGGGATCGCCGCTGCCGCGCGGGGTGATCACCGCGGAAGACAGCGCGTTGCGGAAGTCGAAGACGAGGGTCGGAAGGTCCGGATCCGGCGACGGCTGCTGCAGGCTGATCAGATTGCCCGTCGCATCGTAGAAATCGTTGGGCGTCTTTCCGCCCGAGACCATGCTGGCCGGGACCGCGCGATTGGATTTTGCAGCGACCGCGAAATCGCTGGTTCCGCGCCCTTCGTTGCTGTTCGCGACGGTGCGGACCTGGGTGATGTTGCCGGACAGGTCGTATTGGAAGCTGCGCCGATACGGCTCGAGCTGTCCCGGGGCCTGTGCCACCATCTGGCGGCCCGTGGCGGCGATCAGCTCATAGACGGCGTCGTAGGTATAATCGTGAACGCCGGACGTGGCCTGGCCGGCGAAGAAGCTCGCCGGCTGGGTCGAGTCGGTCATGTTGCTGACATTGCCGACGGGATCGTAGGTGTAGGCGGCGTCCTGCAGCACCCGGCCGTCGGAACCTCGGGTGGAAAGGATGCGGGTGAGCCGGAACGTGGCCGGATCGTAGCTATATTCGGTGCCGACGCCATTGGCGTAGGCGACGGCGCGTCGCGCACCCATGGCGTTGAAGGTTTGATTTTGCACGACCTTCGTCGGCGCCTCCCCCCCCAACAACAACAATCCCACCGAGTTCAGCCAGCCATTCAAGTAACAGGTATATTGAGTCTGGCTGCCATCGGCATTGCCGGCGGCCTGGATTTCTCCCAGGGCATTCCGCAGCCAGGACTGAACCCATTGCTCAGGCATCAGCGGCACGGCGGACGGATCGCCCCAATCGACCATCTCGGTGTAATTCTGCAGCAGACGAGTGGTGCTGCGCACCGGCTCGGCGGAAAGATCATAGCCCTCGATCTCGACCACGCCCGCTTCGCCGTAAGAGCGTATTGCGCGATCGACGCTCCGGCTTGCGGAATCGGTGCCGTATTCCGTCCGTTGCACGATCTGGTCGAGCCCGCCGCCGATGACGCTCTTGCTGGTCTCGCGATGAAGGGAGTCGAAGGTGGTGACGAGGCGGTAGCCGCGGGCATTCCAATGGTCGATCATCCCTCCGAGCGCGTCCGAGAGAAGGGTGGCAGATCCGGCGTCGGCGCCCTGCGACGACATCACCCGACCCGCCATGTCCAGGACAACGAAATAGTTGAACGCGCTGGGGACGTCCGGCGTGGCCGGGTCGTAGAAGCGAGGATCGGCCACGCGCAGATTGGCACCCGCCGCGTCGACCCAATATGAGGTGATAAGCGCGAAGGTGCTGACCGCGCCATCGTCGTCGGCGGTATTGATCTGAGTTTGCTGGATCGTGTTGCCGCGGGAATCGTAGTGCGAAGTCGTGGGCGTGCCGGCGAATACCGCCGCTTTCTCCAGCGCAGCTCGGACCTCCGGCTTCGCCGGTCCGTCGTCGATGACGATCCGCTTGTACGTGGCGGACCCAAGGACATTGTCGTCCTCATCGCTCACGACCTCGGACCAGGGCGTATAGAGGGTGGAGCGGAAAAATCCGTCCGGGGTGTCGGTGCGGACGACTCGGTTGGCCGAGTCGTAGGCGTAGGCCGTAAACGGCACGTCCGGCAGCGGCGCATAATCCGGTGCCGCAGCCACATAGGGCACGTAACGGCGGACGGGCTGGCCGCGCTCGTCGTTTACGGTACGGCCCGAGACGATCCAGGCGACGTCGTCCGGTGCGGGCTCGGTGTGCGGAGGATAGGAAGTCGGCGCGATCGCCGCGCTGTCTACGGCGGCAACGGTGCAAAGCGGTCGCGAGAAACCATTGCAATAATCGACCGTGCGGCGGATGCGCGAAGCCGGGGCCGGATTGCCGTCCGAGGCGTAATACCACTCCACGCGCGTCAGCGTGACGCTGTTCGGCGGCACGCCGTCGCGCTGCCAGGCGAACAGATCGTAGGCAAAGAAGCTGCCGGCGCCCTGGAGATATTTTTCCGGATCGGCGAGAACCTGCGGCCCGGTCGAGACAGGCTGTTCGACATAGTCCGACAGCGGCTGATTGCCGTTCATCACGCCGCCGCGCTCATCGTAAAGCGTCGTGGCGATCACTTGTGCCAGAGGATCGAACAGGACTTCGGAGACCACGTCGTTGAGATCGGTGACCGACCGGGTCTTCATCGCCTGGTAATCGAACGCGGAACGCACGGTTTGCGAGAGCGCATCCGTGGCGGTGAGCACCGTAAGCCAGTAGGGATCGAAGCCATATTGCGTGGCCGCGCCGAAGGGATCGACCGTCTCGACAAGCGAATAATAGCCGTCGGCCCCGGCGTAATGCGCAATTAGATTCTGGTTCCACCAATAGCCGTTGGCGGGGTCGAGCAGGTAGCCGCCCTGCAGCTCCAGCAGCTCCGGCGTGACGACGGCGGGGTCGTAGGTCTTATCGACCAGGCTTTGCGGAAAGACGGCGGCACGGTCGCAATAGACGAGCGCCTGCTGCGTCGTCTGCCCCAACGGCAAGGCCGCGCCGTGCTGCGCATCCCAGAAAAGCGTCTGCGACCATTGTTCGACCCGCGCCTGACATTGCGCCGGCGTGAAATCCTTCCCGAATGGAATGGTGCTGGCCAGGGCGGCCGCCACTTGGGCGCCGCAAGCCTCGAAACTGAAATAACGGGCGGGCGCGGGACTGAGACCGGCAAGCTCATAGGCGGTCTGCTCGTATTGCCGGCCGACGAGATGGTATGGCGTACTGACATTGATAAAATTCGTTCGAGTGGCCGAAGCGAGCAGGATCTGCTGGCGCGGCGGCGCCCCGGCCGGCGCTGTCCTTCGTCCGTAACAGATGCTGGCCACCAAAGTGGGATGACCGTAGGAATCGGTCTCGAGCGTGAAGCCGTGCTCGATGCGAGGATCGGCGGCGACCTGATCGTAATTGCTCGTGGCGCTCTCGCGCGGAATAATCTGGAAGACGGCGTATTGGCCGTCGAGGCAAGGTTGCAACAGGCCCACATAGCGGTTCGCCTGAACCACGCTCAGCGGCACCTCGCCGGGCAAGCCATTGTCGCCGACCTGGAATATCTCCTGGCGCAATTGCGAGCCGGCCAGGGCGACGCAGGCCTGGCGTCGCGTCTCTGCGTCGCTCGCCAGGATCTCGGACGAAAAGACGTCCGGCGGCAGGTTCAGCGCATTCGCGTCCCCGGCGAAATATTCGCTGCGATATTGAGCCTGAAGCGCCGGTCCGAGGATGAAGGCGCCAACGTCGTACCAGGTCTTCGCAAGCGCCGGGGCCACGGACGGCAGGTCCGTCTCCTGCGCCGGGCCCTTCAGAGACGGAAATTGCCAAACGTCGGGTGCGAAGGTTTGCGTATCCTGGCTTTGGCTGTAGCCGAAGCCGAGAAACTTGCGTTCCACCGGATCGAAGAAGCCGTCGCGATACTCGCAGACCCGTCGCATCATGGTGACGGCAATGAGGTCTTCTTCGACGACTTCGGCCAGCACCGGAACGGGCGAAGGCAATTTGGTCACCCAACCCTCGCCCCGCTTTCGCGCCGCGAGATAATAATCGGTGGAGCTGCGGAAGATCAGCTGGGTCAGCCGGCCCGAGTGATTGTCTATTTGATTGAGCAGTTTGGGACGACGACGGCCGGAGAAATCGATATAATAATGGCGAACCGGCGCGCCGGCGAGGCTGATGACCAGGCAGCTGCCGCCATCGCCGAACACGTCGGCTACCGATACCTGGTCGGCATTGGTGAGATCGAGCGGGATCTCCACCCGCACCGGCGCCGAAAACCCGTTGCCCGACTGGTTGAGGCAGATTTCGACAAAGCCGGGATAGACGAGCAGCAGGCTGGGACGGCCGCTGCCGTTGACGTCGGCCCACATCACCCGATCGAGCTTCAGCTGCGACGAGAATTCCGGTGCGCCGGCGAAGGTGACGGGCGGTCCGAAACGGCCATGGCCGAGGTTGGGCCAGGCCTGCAGCCGCCCGCTGGTGAAGATCACTCGCGCCGGCAGGCCGTCGCCGAAGATGTCGACGAAACCGACGAACCCGGTCGAAGTGACGGCATCCCGTTCCGGCACCCCCGCCGCGTTCGGGGCCACGCATTGCGGCCCGAAGCCGGCTTCGGCCAGCGACGGGTAGAAGCCGACGCGGCCCGGCGCCGGCGCATACATGTCCGCAAGGCCGTCGCCGGTCAGATCCGCGAAGGTGGAATCGTCCTGCAGGAAACCGGTCGGGAAGCGCTGAAACGAACGTAAGCCCCGCCACGTCCCGTCGCCTTCATTGCCGTAAAATCCGGCCCTCGCGGAGTCGCCGACGACGAGGTCGAGAGCCCCGTTGCCGCCGATGTCCATGAGTCCGTAGCTGGGCCGCTCCAGCCGAAACTCGTTCGGAGCCTGCGGCAGAACGACGGGGTCGTCGTACACCCCGTCGCCCAGCGCACGCCAATAGAGCAGCGAGGATGCATTGGCATGGAGAATGCCGGCAATGCCGTCGCCATAGAGATCGACCAGCCGATACAGCCCGCCGTCGAGCGGCCCGGGAAAGCCTTCCGCGCCGGCGCAACGCAGTTCGCCAAGGGCATAGCTCTGCGGCCGGAACGGCGTGTATTCGAGGGTGGTCGGCGGCATCGGCCGAGTTGCGTACCGGCCGTTCCCGTAGCGGTAGCCTATGCGCTGCGCGGAGAGGAGTTGCGAGCCCGTCGGATCGTCGCTGTACGACAGCAAGGTTGCGCCGACGACGCATTGCGCGATTCCGGTCTCGGCCGGGAGTTCGTGCACCATGAGCACGGCGTTGCAGCGGCGGTAGGTCCGGATCTCGAAGCCTGAGCGATAGGTCGAGAAGGGATCGGGGCGGACGGCCCACGGCCGCACCGGCAAAAGGTCGGTATTGGCGGCCAGATCGGCGAGATCATATTCGCCGTAGTCGAACACGACATGGAAGGCGAAGGCCGCAGTCCCGCCGGCCTGGACGTAATTGCCGTAGGAGATGCGCTCGATGTAGCGGCGGGCGCGGTCGTCGCGCCCGCGATTGGCCAGGGTATCGGGGACGTTCTCGCGGTTCTCGGCCTTGTAGCGATATCGGATCCGATTGCCGCGGGTATCGAGCGTGCTGTCGACGAGCCATTCGAAGATGTGAGTGGGCGCATCGGGATCGTAGACGCGGCTGAGGTCGTCCGTGCCCAGAAGGGTCTCGCTGGACTGGGCGTCGACGATGCGCCAGTGGCTGAGCCCGTCGGCCGTCTGCACCCAATGCTCGACGATATCGAAAGCGGTCTCGACGCGCGGGCGATAGACCGTGACCTCATATTCGACCTCCGGTCCGGCCGGCCCGCCGGTAACGGTCCGAGTCGCCCGCCGCCATTCCCCGGGCGCGGTCTCGTCGTAACGCGGGACGAGCTGCTGCCCGCCCAGGAGATAGAAGTCGCCTCCGGCATATTGGGGAATGCCGCGGTCGGTCTGCCGGCTGATGCTAAGCAGGGGCAATGAGAAGCCGACGCCGAAGGCGCCGTTCGCCGCCGCCGTAGCATATCGCAGCGCCAGGTTCGGCGTCGCGCCCCGGGCAGGCGTAACCGGCAGGGCGATCGAGTAGACCGGGGCGCCCGTCGCCGGATCGGCCTGCAGGGCATCGCCATAGCCGCTGATGCGCCCGCCTTCGGGCAGCGCGATCTGGGGTTCGGATACGGCTTGCTCGCGATTCCCCGCGGTCGGCGGGCGCGAAGCGGTCCGGTCTTCGTCGGCCGGAGCAGAGTCCATGCCAGGACATTCCCCTGAATTCCAAGAACAAAATGGACGCAAAAGTAGCGCAGGCACCGCCCCCGGTGCGCCGAGCAAGGCTCCGCCTCCCGCAAGAATACAGCTTGCGGTGGGCGCGCCGCATTGCACATGCGGCGATGCCGGGACTTATCTGTTCTTCGTGTTTACGAGCTTTTGCTTGCACACTCAAAATAGGGCTTCAAGCGCGTATTCATCCATATCCGATGCATATCGCTTGCGAGCCCCGGCACCGCGCCGCAGTCGATTTCTGCGGGATCGAGCCGCATGAGATCGTCCGGAGGCTCAGCCGCCGGCGCTGCGGATCCGGCACATCCAATTGCTTATGTCGCGGATTGGACCGGTTGCAGACGGCCTGCGTGAAAATCTGCATCAGGTCGGGGTGGAGGCCCGAGCCGGAATCGAACCGGCGTGCAAGGATTTGCAGTCCTCTGCGTAACCACTCCGCCATCGGGCCGCCGCGCACTTGTTCCACGGTGGCCTGCCAAGTCAACCACCTTTTGAGCTGTCCGCGCGCGGACGCCCGTGTCCGCATTCGGACGCGAGGGGCGGTCCGGAGCCGGGCCCGGTCTCGCCGCGCCCGCTGGCACGCCTCTTGCTGCACGCCTCTTGCTGCTGACCCGGCGTTCGGGACTATCCGCTTGGCCTGCCGAGGCCTTGCCGATAAAAGCCGCTTTGACTAGATGGTGTATTGCATCAGTAAGACAGTTGTGCGAGAGACGGGCGGAAATGACCGAGCATAATTTCGAACATATGCGGCGGGCGATGATCGCCAGCCAGCTTCGGACGACCGGCACCAACGATCCGCGCGTGCTGGCGGCGATGGGCGAGGTGCCGCGGGAGCGGTTCGTGCCGGCGGCCCGCGCCTCGCTCGCTTATGCCGACGCGCTGGTTCCGCTGAAGCCCGGCCGCGACTTCAACAGCCCGATGGCGCTCGGCCGGCTGCTGACCGAGGCGGCGCCGAGGCCGGGAGAACGCACCCTGGTCGTGGGCGCCGCGACCGGCTACGCCGCCGCCCTCATGGCTCGCCTCGCGGGCCCGGTGGTGGCGCTCGAGGAGGATCCGGAGCTCGCCGCGCAGGCACGGGCCAACCTTTCGGCAAGCGGCGTCGACGTCGTCGAAGGCCCGCTCGCGCAAGGCTGCCCGGATCGGGCACCTTACGACCTCATCCTGATCGACGGCGCCGTCGAGTGCGTTCCGGACGCGTTGGTCGCTCAGCTCGCCGACGGCGGCCGCCTCGCCACGGGGCTTCTCGAAAACTCGGTCACCCGCCTTGCCATCGGCCGCCGGGCGGGCGAAGGGTTCGGGATGGCGGCCTTTGCCGACGCCGCGGCGGCGATCCTGCCGGGATTCGCGAAGCCGCGGGCGTTCAAGTTTTGACAGTGGAGTCTGGTAAGATGCGGGGAGGGTTGATGGCTGCCGTGGGGGCGGCGGCGCTTCTGACGGGAGCGGTGGGACATGCCGCTGAGACTTTGACCGGAGCTCTGGTCAAGACCTATGCCGGCAATCCCACGATCATGGCGCAGCGCGCCCAGCTTCGCACGCTCGACGAAGGCGTCGCCGTCGCGCGGGCCGCCGGCCGGCCCCAGCTCTCGGGTACCGCCGGAGTCAATCAGGACCTCTTCCAGACCGGCGGGGGCGGCGGCCGCAACGTCAGCGCCGGAGTCGACGTCAGCTATCCGCTGTTCAACGGCGGCCGGGTCCGCAATTCGATCCGCGCCGCGGACGACCGCGTGCTGGCGGGGCGGGCCAACCTCAAGGCGACCGAGGGCGACATCTTCACCGAGGCGGTAAGCGCCTATATGGACGTGATCCGCGACCGCTCGATCGTCACTCTCAACCAGAATCAGGTCCGGGTGCTCGAGACCAACCTGCAGGCGAGCCGGGACCGTTTCGAGGTCGGCGACCTCACCCGCACCGACGTCGCCCAGTCGGAAGCGCGCCTGGCGCTGGCGCAGAGCGCCCTGGCCACGGCCGAGGGGCGGCTGAGCGGAAGCGAGGAGAATTACCGCCGGATCATCGGCGAGCTCCCGGAAGAGCTCACGCCGCCGCCGCCGCTTCCGGCGCTGCCGGGGACCCCGGAGGAGGCGGTCGATATCGCACTTGCCAACAACAGCGATCTCGTCGCCATCGCCGCCCAGGCGCGGGCCGCCGGCCGCGACGTCGCGGTAGCCCGGGCCGACCGCCTGCCGACGGTTTCGGCGGTCAGCGGTACCGACGCGACCAATTATCTGGGCACCGCGGACAGGCAGTTCGCCCCCGGAGCGCCTAACCAGATTGTCCAGGGGACGGTCGGCGTGCAGGCGCGGATCCCCATCTACCAGGGCGGCCTCGTCGGCGCGCGCGTCCGCCAGTCGCAGGCGGAGCAGAGCCGGTTGCTCGAGCTCGGAGTCGAAACCGAGCGGCGGGTCGTCGCCAACACCCGCGCGGCCTTCTCCAGCTACCAGGCGGCGGTCGAGGCGATCGAATCGAACCAGATCGCGGTCAACGCCAACACCCTGGCGCTCGAAGGCACGAGGGCCGAACAGACGGTGGGGACCCGCAACGTCCTCGACGTGCTCAACGCCGAGCAGGAGCTGCTCAACAGCCAGGTCGCGCTCGTCACCGCCCGCCGCGACGCCTACGTCGCCGGCTTCGCCCTTCTGAACGCGATGGGCCGGGCCGAGGCGGAGGACATCAACCTCGACGGCGGCGCGCTCTACGATCCGCTGGTCAATTACCGCCGGGTTTCGCGCCGCTCCAGCGACTGGGCCGACGATCCGACGCCGCAGCCGGTCTCCACCCGTACGATTACGGGGCCCTCAATCTCCCCCGTGACACCGCCGACGGAATGAGCGATAAGCCCCTCGTTATGGGGGATATTAACCAGGAACCGTCGATGGAGGACATACTCGCCTCCATCAAGAGGGTGATCGCCGAGGACGGCCGGCCGGCGGCGCGTCCCGCCCGCGGCTCGCGTCCGGCCGAGGCGCCGCGGCCGGCGCCTCCGGACGAGGACGACGTGCTCGAGCTCCAGGATCCGGTGGGGGAGGGCCAGGGCCTCGTCTCCGACGACGCCGCCATCGCCAGCCGCCAGTCACTCGCCGCCCTCGCCAGCCTGCGCGAGCGGGCCGCCGAGAGCGTTCCGGCGGACGACGCCGCTTTGGGCGCCGCGGTCCGCGAGATGCTCAAGCCTCTGCTCAAGGACTGGCTCGACCGCAACCTGCCCGACATGGTCGAGGAGCTGGTAACCCGCGAGATCGCCCGGATCACGGGGAAGAGCCTCTAACTTTCGACTTGAATTGAGGACTCGTCACTGCCTGCCCTTCAGCCTATATTACCAAAATGGCGAAGCATCCTCGTATCGTAACGGTCGACGGACCGCTCAAGCCCGGCAAGCCGAGCAAGGCGCGTTACCGAACTGCAGAACGAGAGGGTCAGCGCGTGTGGTTGCGAGTCGTCGATGCCGACAGCCCCACATTCGCGGCCGATTTCCAAGCCTCCTTTGCCGCAAATGTTCGCCGTGCCCGCCGTGAGAATCGCGTGGTGGAGAAGGATTGATCAGCAAGGGCGAGGCTCCGCCGCGTCTATGGATCGTGGCCGGTCCGAATGGCTGCGGCAAGAGCACAGCCTACGGGCGCAGCGACGTCTTCGAGCTCGACGGCTCGGTCTGGATCATCAACCCTGACCTTCTGACGGCCCGGCTGCGGATATCAGAGGGGATGGAAGGTACGGTGGCGAATCTTGCGGCCGTGACTCGGATCGAAGCCTGGCTCAACGCCTCCATCGATGTCCATCAGACGATTGGCGTAGAAACGGTGCTCTCGACGCCGAAGTACCGACCGCTGGTGCTCAAGGCGAAGGAGCGGGGCTTCGAGGTTCGGCTGATCTATGTCTACGTGGATACGCTGGAGCGGCAGCTAGAGCGAATCCGCCTACGCGTGGCAAAGGGCGGTCACGATGTCCCGGCAAAAAAGGTGGCAGCTCGCCGTACACGTTCGTTCGCTGAATTTCCGTGGTTCTTCTGGGAGGCGGACCACGCCTTGGTGTTCGACAATTCGAGTGCGGAACTTACGCTGGTAGCGTGGAAGGAGCAGGTCGGCCTCGCAGAAATCAGCGCAAATCTGCTTCCAGAATTGCACACCGGCATCGCGCAGCCGCATTCCTATTCCTGATTGGAACCTTCACAATCGTTGAATGGTGCCGCTAAAGGCCCCTCATGACCGAGCTCCCCAAGACCTTCGACCCGGCCGAAATCGAATCCCGCTGGTACGCCCGCTGGGAGGAGGAGGGTCTGTTCCG
>JASLBD010000250.1 GCA_030146745.1 Allosphingosinicella sp.
CCTGGCCGAAGGCGCGGCACGCCAAGCGGCGGATGGTCAATCCCGGTCCGCTCGACCTCATCGCCGCCAAGCTCAGGCCCGGCGGCGAGTTCCGCCTCGGCACGGACGACCCGACCTATTGCCGCTGGTCGATGATGGTGATGAACGGCCGCCGCGACTTCGAGTGGCTGGCGGAGAGCGCGAAAGACTTCCTCACCCGCCCCGGCGGCTGGCCGGAGACCCGCTACGAGGCCAAGGCGCGGCGCAAGGGCCACGAGGTGTGGTACTTCCGCTACCGGCGGGCTTGACCTCCCGTCGGCGCGGGTTGGCCTAGCGGCGGGGAGGGGACGGCGTTAGTTTACGCGGGAGGAGGATATCCTATGCCGCGCCTGCTTCTCTTGCTGCTCCTCTTCCTGGCCGGGGAGAGCGCCGCGCTCGCCTGCTCGTGCCTCAGGCCGCCGACCGATCCGGCGCAGCAGCGCACCCACGCCCGGCATGTGGCCCGGGGCGCGCTCGCCCTCGTCGAAGTGGAGATGGTCGCGCCCTATGACCAGCGGCTGGGCCGGGGCGAGCGGCTTCGGGTCCGCCGCACCCTGGCCGGGCGGGCGCCCGCCCTCTTCGAGGTCGAGCGCGCCCATCCGCCGAGCAGCGCCGCGTGCGACGTCGAATTCCAGCGCGGGGCGCGGGCCTGGGTCGTGCTCTACGCGCCCCAGATGCGCGGCCGGGCGGTCCGCTACCGGGTCTCCGCCTCGTGCACCGGCTACATGCTCGCCGACTCCGCCTTCCGTTCCGAGCTCGCCGCCCAGATGCGCCGCCGGCGTTAGCGCGCGGGGGTGAGCTTGAGCAGCCGGCCGCCGCTTCCGCCGCGCTGGTCCTCGATCACGTAGAGGGCGCCGTCCGGTCCCGTTTCGACCTCCCGGATCCGGGCGTCCATGTCCCACCGCTCCGCCTCGCGGGCGCCGGTGCCGTCGACGACGACCCGGACCAGCGCCTGGCCGGAAAGCCCGCCCAGGAAGAAGCTGCCGCGCCAGGCGGAGAAGAGCTTTCCGTCATAATGTGTGAGGCCGGCCGGCGAGAGGCCGTTCCAGACGATCTCGGGCGCGTTGAACTCCGGCCTGGTGGAGTGGTCGGGTATGTTCTTCCCGTCATAATGGTTGCCGTCGGACACGATCGGATAGCCATAGTTGGAGCCGGCCTCGATCCGGTTGAACTCGTCCCCGTTCTTGGGCCCCATTTCGTGGCTCCACAATTGCCCCGACCGGTCGAAGGCAAGGCCGAGCGGGTTGCGGTGGCCGAGCGACCAGATCTGGGCGGTAACGCCGCCCCGGCTCGCGAACGGATTGTCGGCGGGGATCGTGCCGTCGTCGTTCAAGCGGACGATCTTGCCGAGAGTCCCGCCCATGTCCTGCGCCGGGGTGAATTCCTGCCGGTCGCCGTTGGTGATGTAGAGCTTGCCGTCGGGGCCGAAGGCGATGCGGTGGCCGAAATGGCCTCGGCCGCTCAGCTTCGGGGTCTGCCGCCAGATCACCTGCAGGCCTTCGAGCCGGGGCCGGCCTCCGTCCTCGAGGAAGCGCGCCCGGCCGACGACGGCGCCGCGATTGCCTCCTTCGCCCGCCTCGACCCAGCTCAGATAGACCAGCCGGTTCCTCTCGAAATCCGGGTGGACGACGACGTCTCCGAAGCCGCCCTGGCCGCCGTAATCGACCTTCGGCGCACCGGCGACGTCGGCGACCCGGCCGGAGTCGCTCCACAGCAATTTGAGCTTGCCGCTCTTTTCGGTGATCAGCGCCCGCGGACCGGAACCGGGTAGGAAGGCCATCGCCCAGGGCTCGTTGAAGGTCGCGACCGGGCGGACCTGGAAGGGCCGCCCTTCGCCCGCCTGGGGGGCGGCCGCGGCGTTGCTCTCGACGGCTTCGCCGCCGGCGCTGCAGGCGGCGAGGAGGAGAAGGGGGATGAAGCTGCGCATGACGGGCTCCTTGGGCGCGAGGGTCCCCGCCGCCGGACCGCCGGCGCCGGGGATAGGTTGCCGGCCCGCCTTACGCGCAAAGTGGACGAAGTGAACACCATGCGAGCGATTTTCGCCGAACTGGACGAACTGGACGACTTGCACACGGCACGCGGTTTTTTCGCCGGGTCGAGCGCGCTCGAGATCGCCTGGCCCGCGCCGGCCCGGCCTGCGGCCCCGCCCGCCTGGACTCGATCGCGATCTTCACAGCGCCTCGCTCCCGGCCGACGACTCGCGAACATAAGACGAACACCACTGCTCGGCAAGTGGCTTCGGGGTCGACGCCGGATTACGTCCAACCCATGAACTGGGTGACGATATGCCAGCCCAACGGCTCGCCGAGCCGATGTTCCATCAGCGAGGCATAGTAGATCGCAATTTCCAATCCGAGCCGAGCCGCTGCCGATCCGCCGTCCGCTGGCGCGGAGCGGCGATTGCGGCTAGCGCGGGAGGCATGAAGATCTCCGCCCTCCTCCTCGCCGCCGCGCTTGCCGGCTGCGCCACTCCGGCGGCCGTCGAGGGGCCGCAGGACCGCTTCTTCCGGAGCCTCGCTTCGCTCTGCGGCAAGGCGTTCGAAGGCCGGATCGCCAGCCCGCCGGTCGAGGCGGATTCGGCCTTCGCGGGCAAGCGGCTGGTCATGCACGTCCGGCGCTGCACGGACGGCGAGATCCGGATACCCTTCCACGTCGGCGAGGACCGTTCGCGCACCTGGGTCATCACCCGCACCGGCCCGGGCCTGCGCCTCAAGCACGACCACCGCCACTCCGACGGAAGCGAGGACAAGCTCACCCAATATGGCGGCGACACCGTCGCACCGGGCACCGCCGGGCGGCAGGAATTCCCCGCCGACGCCTTTTCCAGGGCGCTGTTCGTCCGAGAGAACATCCCGGCCTCGACGACGAACGTCTGGGCGATGGAGGCGGACGGCCGCACCTTCGCCTACGAGCTGCGCCGCCCGGGCCGCTTCTTCCGGGTCGAGTTCGACCTGACGCGGCCGGTGGCGCCGCCGCCGGCGCCCTGGGGGTCGCGCTGATTGCTCCCCCACGGATGCGGGGAAGGGGACTGCGCGCCCCGCGCCCGCAACCGTCGGTCGAATGTCGGGAAGAGGCGGGAATGGGGCGCCGCCGGCGATCCGAGAGGGCATTGGGCCAATGATGATGCCCCGCTTCTCGCTCACTTTGCCGCCCGGCGCCCTCGCGACCTCCTCCGGCCGCCGGGCGCGGTCGTCATTTCCTTTCCCAAATCGGGCCGCACCCAGCTCAAGGTCATGCTCCGCGCGGCGGGGCTGGAGGCGGAGTTCAGCCACGCCGGTTCGAGCGAGTCGCGAGCGCGCCAGGCGTCGCAGCTCGCCGGGGCCCTGCATTACTGGCGGCGGCAGAGTCCTGTCGCTGATTACGCTCTTGACCTTGTGGGTCCTCTCGCCGCTCAAGACGGAGCTGGTCCAGGAACCGGACGGACCGGAGACCCGGATCGGGGAAGTTGAGGCGAAGGCGGGGGGCGGGACCTAGAATGAGCGGTGGAGACGCATCGGCGGACGAGTCGCCCGAGCTTCGCGGAGCCAGGCTGGAAGAGCTGCAGCGTTTCGACGAAGCCGCGCTGGCCTACGATTCCGCTTTGGCGCTGAACCCCGACAATCAGGCGGCGGCGGACGGCCGCGCCCGGATCGCGCTTCTCCGCAGGGAGCCGGACGCCGTCGCCCATTGCCGGCGTTCCCTGGCCTCGCGCGCCAACGATCCGGAGCTTCAGCTGCAGATGATCCTGACGGTCGGGGTCGAGCTTGGCGAGGACGCCATCCCGCTGCTCCACGATTTCGTGCGGAGCCACCCGGGGGCGACGAAGGCCCATGAGCGGCTGGCGGAAATGCGGGCCGAGGCCGGCGAGGGAGAAGCC
>JASLBD010000251.1 GCA_030146745.1 Allosphingosinicella sp.
GCTGGCCGGCGGTCCTGGTCCGCTACGAAAGCAGGGATCCCGAGCGGGTGCGGGAGATCATCATGCGCTCGGACTCGTGGAGCGCCGCGAAGCCGAAGCCCAGGCCGAGGAAAGGAAAGTGACTATGGCTCACCCCGTCATGCCAGCGAAGGCTGGCATCCCGGCGGGTGAAGGGCGCGGGCGTGCCTCAGCCGCCGGGGCCCCAGCTTTCGCTGGGGCGACGATGAAGGCGGTGCTCGCCGCGCTGCTGCTCGCCGCGCCCGCCTCCGCCCAGGTCGACCGGCCCGAATATGTCCGGGCGCTCGCCGCCGGCTACAAGGCGTCCTTCCTGTGCAGCGACCTGTTCAACGCCGGGCAGACCGAGGAGCAGGTCGCGAAGGACGATTTGAAGCGCACCTACCCCGAGCTCGAGCCGCTCGTTCCCGGCCTCGAGACGAAGATCGACCGGGAGGCGAGGACGGTCGGCGTCGCCTTCAGCGACAAGCTGCCGCCGCGCATCGCAGCCTGGCGGCCCCATCTCGGCTGCGCGCAGCTTCCGGTCGGCGGGGGCGCGGAAGCGGTGCGCCTGTTGCCGCGGCTCGCCGTCAGTCCCGCCGTCGACAGGAACGACCGGCTGCGCTGGCCCGATGGCGACCGCGACGCCGTCGCCCGCCCCAGGGGCGACGCGAGGGCCCTGACGCGCACCGTCGCCGCCGCCTTCGATCGCCGCACCTACGGGCAGGGGAGCGAGTCGACGGCGGTCTTGGTGGTCCAGGACGGCCGGATCGTCGCCGAGCGCTATCGCGACGATTTCGACATGCACATGTCGCAGCGCACCTGGTCGGTCGCCAAGAGCCTCGCCGGCACCATCGTCGGCGCCGCCGTCCAGCAGCGCCTGCTCGACCCGGATGCCCCGGCGCCGGTTCCGGAATGGGGCCGGCCCGGCGATCCGCGCTCGGCGATCACCACCGACAATCTCCTGCGGATGGCGAGCGGACTTCACTCCGACGCCCCCGGCAACCGCACCGACGCCACCTATTTCGGCGGAAGCTCGGTCACGGAGAACGCCACCCAATGGCCCCTCGAAACCGCGCCCGGCACCCGCTTCCGCTACGCCAACAACGACATATTGCTCGCCATTCGAGGTCTCCGCGCGAAGCTCGGCGACGGCGAGCGGGCGCTCGCCTTCCCGTTCGAATCGCTGCTCTGGAAGATCGGGATGACCCGGACGGTTCCGGAAACCGACTGGCAGGGGAATTTCATCCTTTCCAGCCAGGTCTGGACCACCGCCCGCGATCTCGCCCGCCTCGGCCTCCTCTACCAGAATGACGGCGTGTGGAACGGCGAGCGCATCCTGCCGCCGGGATGGGGCGCCTACGTCTCGCGCCACGGTCCCGCCCAACCGGCGTCGGGCTACGGCTACGGCGCCACCTTCTGGACCTTCCCCGCCGCCGCCGGCCTGCCCGCCGACGCCTTCATCGCCCAGGGCAATCGCGGCCAGTATCTGGCGATAATCCCATCGCACCGGATCGTGATCGTCCGCCGCGGCTACGACGGGCCCGGGACCGGCTTCGATCCCGGCGCTTTCGTCCGCGACGTGTTCGCCGCGTTGCACTGAGCGGAACCCGCGCCGCCCCCCCGTCATTATCCCCGCGAGCGGCGCGCGGCCGCTGGCAACAAGGGGATGCACAAATGTACGGCAACGACCGTGGCGCCGATTTCGGGCAGGCGCAGCTCATGATCTGGGGTCCGAGAATACTCGCCGCCATCGCCATCATCGTCGTCGCCTGGCTGCTCGCCCGCGCCGCGAAATGGGCGATCGCAAAGGTCGTCGACCGCGTTCCGGCGCTGAAGAAGCATTATGAGGCGGAGCCGGGCAAGACGCTCGGCAGCCTGATCGGCGACATCGCCTTCTGGCTCATCCTGCTCGTCGGGATCATGGTGGCGCTGCAGCCGCTGCGGCTCGGCGGAGTGCTCGATCCGGTCCGCCAGCTCACCACCAACGTCTTCGCCTTCATCCCCAATTTGGTCGGCGCGGGCCTCATCTTCTTCATCGGCCTGATCGTCGCCCGGATCGTCCGGCGGCTGGTCGAAGGCGCCCTGCTGGCGGCGAACGCCGACGGCTGGCTTCGCAAGACCGGCCTTTCCGAAACCGCCGGCACCGCTCCCGCCACCGCCGCAGGGGCCCCCGCCACCCCGAGCACCCGCACCTCGATCAGCAAGTCGGTGGGCATGGTCGTCTTCTTCCTGATCATGATCCCGGTGACCATCTCGGCGCTCGAGGCGCTCCGGATCGAGGCGATCTCGGGCCCGGCCACCCAGATGCTTCGAACCATCCTCGATTCGATCCCGAACATCCTGGGCGCGCTGATCCTGCTCGCCATCGGCTATTTCGTCGGCAAGCTCGCCAAGCAGGCGATCGAGCAGCTCCTCCCCTCGATGGGCTTCGACCGCTCGGTGAGCGCGCTCGGCATTTCCAGCCCGGCCGCGTCGCCGTCGAGGACGGTGGGGACGGTGGTGATGATCGCCATCCTCATCTTCTTCGCGATCAAGGCCGCCGAATTGCTCCAGTCGCCGATCATCGCCGCGATGCTGGCCCAGATCCTCGAGCTCGGCAGCCGGGTTCTGTTCGGGGTCGTGATCATCCTCGGCGGAGTCGCCATCGCCCGGATCGTCACCAACCTCGTCGGCGGCGCCGAGGGCGGCTGGCTGCCGGCCATGCTCAAATGGTCGATCATCGCTCTCGCCGTCGCCATGGGCCTGACCTTCATGCAGCTCGGCGAAGAGATCGTGATCATCGCCTTCACCGCCATCATCGGTTCGGCGGCGGTCGCCTCGGCCCTCGCCTTCGGTCTCGGCGGGCGCCCGACCGCGCATAAGCTGCTCGAGCGCTGGACCGAGGGCAACCAGCCTCCGGTCCCGCCCGCGCGGCCGCGGGCTCCCAAGCCCCCGGCGGCTCCGGGCGAAGACCAGCCGCCGCTGGTTTGAGCCGGTTCGAGCGCTTCGCCGCGATCGACTGGTCGGGCGCCAAGGGGAAGCGGCACAAGGGCATAGCCGTCGCCGTCGCGGAAGCGGGGGCGGCGGCGCCCAGGCTGGTGCGCCCGGACCATGTCTGGTCCCGAACGGAGGTGCTCGAATGGCTGCTCGCGGAGGCCGAGGAAAGGCCGACCCTCTTCGGCTTCGACTTCAGCTTCGCTCCACCGATCGCGGCGCGGGGGGAATATCTCCCCGGCGAACCGGACGTCCCGACCCGCGCGCGCGAATTCTGGGCCTATGTGGACCGTCTCTGCGACGATGAGGATCTCGGCGCCGCGAGCTTCCTCGAGCGCGCGCATCGCCGCCACTTCTATTTCGGCATCGCGGACGGCGAGAAAGCGGGGTTCATGCATTTCCGCCAGTGCGACGCCCGGCTGAACGCGCAGGGCGGCCGCAAGACCGCGAGCGCCTACGACGCGATCGGCGCCGCCCAGGTCGCCAAGGCGAGCTTCTCGGGCATGCGGCTGCTCCATCATCTCGACGGCGGAGTCGCGGTCTGGCCGATGGACGAATTGCCCGATCATGGCAGCGCGGTCGTCGAGATCTACACGCGGATCTACCTGCGCCGGGCGGGCCTGCGCGGAACCAAGCTGAGGTCGCGGGCCGAGCTCGATTCCGCGCTCGTGGCGCTCGGCAGCGGGCCGGCCCGGCTCCCCTTCGAGCCCAACGACCATCAGACCGACGCTCTCGTCACCGCGGCCGGAATGCGCGCGCTCGCCGCCACGGAACCGCACGCCTTCGCCCCCGAGGGCCTCACTCCAGAGTTGGCCCGGACCGAAGGCTGGACTTTCGGGATTTTGTAGCGACCGCCGACGGCCGGCGCAGGGGCTGGACCTTCGGCCGCTAATGACCCATTTGGGCACGGGGCCGGGTTAGCTCAGCTGGTAGAGCAACCGCCTTGTAAGCGGTAGGTCGTCCGTTCGAATCGGACACTCGGCACCATTTTTCCGCGCCCCGGCGTGGACCATTTTGCCCCCGAAATGGTTTATCCCGAGCCGCCGGCCTTGCGCCATAGCCCCAGGTTTGACTGCTATACCTCTTCATTCTATCCATCCGATGGCCTCGCCGATCCGAAATGGAGTGAATTTTCCGGTGTCCCTCGTCAGCGACCTGAAAGCTGCGCAGCGCCACGACGGCCTGGCCGTCGTTCAGGATTTCGTGACCGCAGCGGCGAGCACCACCAGCATGGCGGATCTGCGCGCGATCATCGACGTCGCGGTCCGGCAGCTGGATTTCGATTATTTCGCGATCGTACACCATGTCTGTTTCGGACGTCCGGCCGGAGAGCATGTCCGGCTGACCAATTATCCGCTCGAATGGGTGGGATTCGTTCGGGAGCTGCCCAAGCTGACCGATCCGGTGGTGCGGGCGGCGGAGCGGATGTCGAGCGGATTCAAATGGGACCAGCTCGGCTCGCTGCTCAACATGACGACGGCCGAAGCGGAATATATGCGCCAGGCCGCCCGCCATGGGATCTGCCAGGGCTATACGGTCCCCAATCATGTGCCCGGCGAGACTTTCGGCTCCTGCAGCTTCTCGATCCAGGACGGGAAGCCCTTCCCCGAAGTCAGCGTCTCGGCCGCGCAGGCCTTGGGCAGCTTCGCTTTCGAGGCCGCGCGCAAGCTGGTCAAGCAGCGTCCCGGCGAAATCTATCTTCAGCCCGCGCCGCTCTCCGACCGGCAGCGCGAGTGCCTGTTGTTCGTGGCCCGGGGCAAGAGCGATTCCGTCATCGCCGACCTGCTCGACATCCGCCCCAAGACGGTGAACGAGCATATCGAAGCCGCCAAGCGGCGCTACTCGGTAGCGACCCGGTCGCAGCTGCTGGTGCGGGCGCTGTTCAGGAGCGAAATCTGCTTCTCCGAGGTCATCGACTGAATTCCCTGCCTTCTCCATCGCCTCCGGCGATGGGGAGGATCAGCGGCGGCGGCGCAGCTCTATTCGCAATTTTCGCCGAGGCCGGCAGTTCGGCCAATGGTACCAGCGCGGCGGCGCGCCCGTTGGGACGAGGTCGTGCCCGTCCAGCAGGCACCGCAGCAGCGCCCGTATCTGCAGATAGGCGAAATTGGCCCCCAGGCAGCCATGCGCTCCGCCGCCGAAGGGAAGGAACGCGAATCGGTGCCGTCCGAGCGAACGCTCCGGTGAAAAGCGCCGCGGGTCGAATCCGGCGGGATTGTCCCAGATTTCCGGAAGCAGGTGGGTCAGCATCGGGTTGACCCCGGTAATCGTGCCCTCCGGAAATGCGTGGCCGCCGAACTCGAACGGCCGGGCGGCCCGCCGCCAGAGGACGGGCGCTCCGGCGTTCAGGCGAAGCGATTCCTTGATCGCCCAGGCGGCCCGCTCGCAGAGGTTCAGATCGGACATTGCGATCGAAGCCGGGGCGGGGACGAGGTCGCACAGCTCCTCGCGCACTTCTTCCTGCCAATCGGGGTTGGCGGCGAGATAATGGAGCGTGGAGAGAGTGCCCGAGGAGAGGGTGTCGAACGAGGCGGCCACCACGAAGATGAGATGGGCCATGACCTCGTCGTCGTCGAGCAGCCCGAGGTCCCGCATCCGGCACAGATTGGCGAGCAGGTCCGTGCGCTCCCGAGCGACGGGTTCCGACAGCATGGGCCGGATCAGCCCTTCGACATGGCGCTTGGCCCAGGCTGCGCGCGCCTCGGCCGTGCCCGGCAGGGGCAGGGGCATCACCGCGGCCGCGGCGCGCATCAGGTAGCGGAAGGCGAGCATGTCCTCGCGCCTCGCCAGGGCGGGGTCGCGTCCGAGAAAAGCGGCGTAACCGTTGGCGAAGCTGAGCTGCTGGGCGAGCTCGTAGACATCGAGCGACCGACCCGACCAGCCCGCCAGCACCATGGCGTTGTTACGGGCGAAGATGTCGAGATAGGATTGCAGCTGCTCCTGCTTGAAGGCGGTGGCGACGAGCTTTCGGTGCCATTGGTGGTTGGCGCCGTCGCGGAGCAGCAGCCCGCCTTCGAAGTGGCGCCCGAAGACCGGTTTCCAGCCGCCTTCCGCGGAGAAGTTGCGGGCCTCGTCGAACAGCACGAACTCGTTCGCTTCCGGCCCCACCAGCTGCACGTTCCAATTGCCGCAGGCGCGGAAGCGGTGGACCGGTCCATAGGTCGCGTGCATCCGCCGGGCGAAGGCGAGCGGGTCGAGGACCGCTTCGGGCAGGATTCCCAGGAGGGGCAGGCCGCGCTTGCCCGGAACCGACTCGAGATCCCGGCCCCGCACGCGCGGGAACTCGCGGCGGATCGCCGGCGGCTTCTCGCGATGGGCGATGGGGGGCACGAAAGGCGCGGTCACGAGGGGCTCCTGTGGCCGGGGACCCTAGACGTCCCCGGGATCGCGCCCCCACCCGGTAACTACCGGGGTGTGATTCGATGTGCCGATGACGGACTAGGGCTGCGTCGGAGGCTGAAGCATGATTGATTTGGTTCTTCCGGAAAGTCGTCTCGGCTTTGCCGCGGCGCTCATGGAGATGCACCATGACCGGAAGCAGGTGTTCGTAGATCGGTTCGGATGGCGTCTGCCGGCGAAGGGTAGCTGGCTGGAGGTCGATCAGTTCGACGATGATTATGCGATCTACCTGCTCGCCAGATCGCCGGAAGGCCGCCATCAAGGGTCAGTGAGGCTTCTCCCGTCCTCACGCCCTCACATGCTGAGCACTCTCTTCAGTCATCTCTGTCCGGCCGGGGTTCCGAGCGGCGACGACTGTTGGGAGATATCACGTCTGGTGACCTGCCCAGCGGACGCCTCCGGCACCACCGTCCTTCGAGTGCATCGCCTCCTCGCTCTGGCCCTGGTCGAATTCGCCCAGTCCAACGGCATCCGCCGTTATACGCTTGTCGCCGAGGCGCACCGGGTCCCGGCCCTGCTTTCGGTCGGCTGGCCGGTGACTCCGCTGGGTTTGCCGACCTGGCTGGAAGGCGAGCAGCTTCAGGCCTTGCAGATCGATCTTCCGCCGGGCACACTGGCCGAAATGCGCAGCCGCTTACGGATAAGGGCTCCGGTGCTGCGCATAGTGGAATCCATTCGGAGAGCTGCGTGATGGTCGCACAGCCGACAGGCAGGCACGGGCCGGAAGATGCGAGCGGGCTCGCGACCGAAACCGAGCGCATCATTCTCGAGATCGAGTCGCGCCTGCACCGGCTGATCGAGACCTCGCGCCGCGAATCGGGTCCGGCCGCTCAGTCTTCGGTCCTCGCGGCGGCGGCGGAAGCCTGCGCCGCGCGCCGCAGGCTCTACGCCTTGTTCGGGCGGCGGCTCTTTTGCGATCCCTCCTGGGACATATTGCTCGAGCTGTTCGTGAGCACGCTGGAGGGCCGCAAGGTCACCGTTTCGACTGCCTGCATGGCGGCCTGCGCTCCGACCACGACGGCGCTTCGCCACATCGCCTATCTCGTTCAGGAAGGGCTGGTCGTCCGCCGTCCCCACCCGGCCGACGCGCGAAGCACCTATCTCGAGCTCACGCCGCAGGCGATCACGCGACTCACTCAATATTTCAACGAATCGACCTGATCTCGGGATAATCGCGCTTGATCGAATCGAGCGCCATCGAGACGTAGGCGGCCGCGCCGTGCAGCTCCGCTTTGTCGAGCGATTCGAGCAAATCGTTAAGCCGGGCGTGCAAGCCCTCGATCTTGTGCTGCGAGGATCTCGCGTCCGATAGCTTCGAGTCCATCCATGGGCCTCCCCTTTCGGTGCGCAGCTCTTCCAGGTCGTACCTGGCAGCGCACCCTTCGCCCGAAACGCGTCCCATCACGCGCTCAGGCCAGAAGCCCCTGCCGCTTCCTTTACGCTAACGTAAGCCGCTCGGAAAGGGGGGCGACGCAACTAGTCGATCCGTTTTGAACGAAAGTTTCCGGATTCAAGTCGCCGTCGCCGACACTTCGTCCAGCCGGGCCAGCTGGGCGGGGGTCAACTCCAGCTCCATCGCGCCGAGCAGCTCCTCGAGTTGCGCGAGCGTCCTCGCGCTGGCGATGGGGGCGGTGACCCCCGGCTGGGCGGCGACCCAGGCGAGGGCGATCTGTGCCTGAGTCGCCCGGGTCTCTTCCGCGATCTCATCCAGTACGGAGAGAATGTCGGGACCTCGGCCTTCGACATATTTCGCCACCCGGTCGCCGCGGATGCTTTTGCCGTAATCCGACTCGCTTCGATACTTGCCCGTGAGATAGCCCGAGGCGAGGCCGTAAAAGGGCAGCAGGCCGACAGTCTCGGCGAGGCAGAGCCGCTGCAGCTCGCCCTCGAGCTTCCCGCGCTCCAGGAGATGATATTCGTTCTGGAGCACCTCGTAGCGGCTCGTCCCCATTTCCCGAGCCAGCGACAGCGCCCGCCCGAGCCGCTCCGCGGTGAAGTTGGAGGCGCCGAGCGCGCGCACCTTGCCGGCCCTGACCAGCCGGTCGAACGCCTCGATCACCTCCTCCATCGGCGTGTCCGGATCGTCCTGGTGGGCGTAGTAAAGGTCGATCTTTTCGACCCCGAGGCGTTTCAGGGAGGCTTCCGCCGCCTTTTCGATGCGCCAGGGCTCGAGCTTGCCGCCGCCATGGCGGTGGAGCATTCCCACCTTGCTCGCGATCAGCACGCCCTCGCGCGATCCCCGCCGCCGCAGCCATTCGCCGATCAGCGTCTCCGATTCGCCGCCCCGATGCCCCGGCGCCCAGACCGAATAGACGTCGGCGGTGTCGATCATCGTGCCGCCGGCTTCGACGAAACGGTCGAGGATCCGGAACGCCTCCTCTCCGCAAGCCGTCCAGCCGAAGACGTTGCCGCCGAGAACCAGCCTCGGGGTCTCGAGCCCGCTGCGCCCGAGAGGACGCCGCTCAGTCATGACCATCGTCCTTCATCCGTCCCTCCGCCGCTCGCGCCGCGCATCGAGCGCCTCGATCGCTTCCCGGACGCGCTGGGTTTCCCCCTTCGGGACGACCAGGACCGCCCGCTCGGTGGCGACGATGACGAGATCCTCGACTCCGAGAGCGACCACCACCGGCCCGTCCGAGCGGACCAGGCAATTGCGGCTGTCCGGGGCGACGACGTCTCCAGTCAGCAGATTGCCGTCGCCATCGACCGGCCCGAGCGCGTGAAGCGCCTCCCAGCTGCCGATGTCGGTCCAGCCCATCGTCGCCGGCACCACCGCCACCTTGTCCGCTTTCTCCATCACCGCCGTGTCGATCGAGGCGGAGGGGGCGGATTCGAAATCGCCCTCCACCGCCGACAGCACCGCCGGCGCATGCCGACCGAGGGCGTCGAGCAGGGCCTCGCGGGCGAACAGGAAGATGCCGGCATTCCAGTCCCAGCCGCCCTCGGCGACCCAGCTTCGCGCCGTCGCCCGGTCCGGCTTCTCGGCGAAGCGGGCCGCCCGAAAGGCGCCCGGCGCGAGCTCTTCGCCGCGCTTTATGTAGCCATAGCCGGTCTCGGCCCGATCAGGCATGATTCCGAAGGTCACCAGCCAGCCGTCCGCGGCCAGCGGCCGCGCCGTCGCAACCGCGGCGCGGAACGCCTCCTCGTCCTCGATATGATGGTCGCTCGGCATGACCAGCAGCAGATCGCCTTCGTTCGCGGCCAGCGCCGCCAGCGCCACCGCCGCCGCGGTGCCGCGAGCGCAGGGCTCGAGCACCAGCCGGGCATCCGGAACCTCGCCGCGCACCGCCAGCGCCTGCTCCCGCGCCGCGACCACGATCGGAGCGCCCCAGGGCGCCGAGCGCCGGGCGGTCGCCTTCAAGAGGCTCTCCTCGCCGGCCAGGGCCAGGAACTGTTTGGGACGCCCCGCCCGCGACAGCGGCCAGAGGCGGGTCCCGGCGCCGCCGGAAAGGATGACGGGCCGGATTGGAGGAGCGCTCATGGAAGGCCGTGTAGCAGAGGCGCCGCGCCGCGCCAGCCCGCCGTCAGGTCCTGACGATCGGCTCGCCCATCTCCAGCCTCTTGCCGCTTGTGACGATGACGACGTCGCCGAGCTTCGCCGCTCCGAACAGCTTGGCCGCGAAGGCGGTCGGAACCGCGACGCAGCCGTGGGTGGCGAAGCCCGGGGCGACGCTGTCGCTGCCGTGGATCGAGATGCCGTCGTTGGTCATCCGCATCATGTAG
>JASLBD010000258.1 GCA_030146745.1 Allosphingosinicella sp.
CCCTTGCGGTAGACGATCGAGACCGGAACCTTCTTGCCGTCCCGCGCCGGAAGCATCAGCCGCTCGCTCTCATATCGGGAGGGATCGTAGCCGGACGGGATCTCCTGGACCTTGAGCACCTCCAGCCGCCGCTCGGCCGGATGATAGTCGTAGACCGTCGCCGGCGTGACCATCGAGGAATAGACCAGCCGGTAGGCGTCCGGCGCGAATTCGGGATTGCTGCCGAATTTCGCCGAATAGGCCGCCTCTCCGAACGGGATGCGCTCCTCGCTGCCGTCGTAGGAGCGAAGCCGGAGCTGGTCGAGGCCGTCCAGCCGCTCGGAGATGGCGAGATGGTCGCGATAGGAGGCATGCCCTTTGAGATAGACCCGGTCCGAGCCGGGGATCACGGTCCTCCACTCGCCCGGGGCGGCGAGGTCGGCCTCGGCAATGCGGAAGTTAACATGCTCGTCGTTGGTCAGGATCCACAGCTTGCCGTGGGCGGCGTCGACGGAATAGCGCCTGTTCTCCAGCCGCGGCGAGATGAGGGTGAGCGGAGCGGTCGGATCGCCGGCTGGGACGAACCTGATCTCGCTTGTGCTGTTGTCGCCGGTCGAGATGAAGATGAGGCTTTCGTCCTGCGACAGCGAGACTCCGACGCTGAAGCCCAGCTCATCGGTTTCCTCGTAGAGGGTGACGTCCTCGGACGCCGGCGTCCCGAGGCGGTGGTAGCGTGCGCGGTAGCTGCGCCAATTCTCGTTCACCTCGGTGAAGACGATTCCGCGGCTGTCGCCGGTCCAGACGGGATTGCCGATGGCGACGTCGGTCACGGTCTCGATATCCTCGCCGGTGGCGAGGTCGCGGATCCGAAGGTCGAACCGCTCCGAGCCGCTGTCGTCGACGAGGGTGGCGGCGAGCCGGCCGTCGGGGCTGATCTCGATCGCCCCGGCGCGGAAATATTCCTTGCCCTCGGCCTCCGCCGGCTCGTCGAAGATCACCTGCTCGTCGCCGCCCGCGACGGGCCGCCGGTACCAGGTGCGATATTGCATCCCCGGCCTGTACGCCCACCAATAGAGCCAGTCGCGCTCCCGGACCGGAACCGAGGATTCGTCCTCCTTGATCCGGCCCTTCATCTCCTCGAACAGCGAGTCGACGAGGCCCGAATGCGGCGCCATCGCCGCCTCGAAATAGGCGTTCTCCGCCCTGAGATAGGCGAGGATCTCCTCGTCCTCGACGGTCGGGTAAGCCGGATCCTTCAGCCAGGCATAGGGATCCTCGATCGTGTAGCCGTGGCGTTCGTAGCTGTAGGGGCGCGGTTCGGCGCGGGGCGGGGCTGGAAGGGTCATGCTCTCTTTCGTGGCGTAGCTTGCTGGTCTATCGCACAGGCCAATAGCGACGCCCGAGGAATTTGCCCATGTCGACATACGAAGCCCGCCTCGCCGCCCTTCGCGAGCAGCTCAAGTCCGACCGCCTCGATGGCTTCGTCGTTCCGCTTACCGACGAACATATGAGTGAATATGTCGGAAGCTACGCCCAGCGCCTCGCGTGGCTGACCGGCTTCCAGGGCTCGGCGGGCTCGGCGGCGGTGCTTCCGGAGGAGGCGGCCATCTTCGTCGACGGGCGCTACACGCTCCAGGTGCGCGACCAGGTCGACGGCAAGCTGTGGAGCTACCAGTCGGTGCCGGAGACGAGCGTCGCCGAGTGGCTCAAGGCCAATGCCCCCGATGGCGGCCGGATCGGCTACGATCCGTGGCTCCACACCAAGGACTGGGTGGCGAGGGCGAAAGAGGCGCTGGCCGGGAAGGGCGCCGAGCTCGTCCCCGTCCAGCGCAACCCGATCGACGCCGTCTGGGCCGACAAGCCCGAGCCTTCCAAGGCGCGCCTCGTCGTCCACCCCGACGATTTCACCGGCAAGTCCTCCGCCGCCAAGCGGCAGGAGATGGCGGACTGGCTTCACGAGCAGAAGGCCGACGCCGCAGTGCTCTCGGCGCTCGATTCGATCGCCTGGACCTTCAACGTGAGGGGCGAGGACGTCGAGCACACGCCGGTCGCCCTCTCCTTCGCGCTCGTCAACGACGACGGCACCGCCGACCTGTTCGTCGCCTCGGAGAAAATCGGCGACGACGTCCGCCAGCATCTCGGCAACGGCGTCAGGGTCCACGAGCGCCACCAGTTCGAGCCGCACCTGCGCAGCCTTGCCGGCAAAACCGTGGTCGCCGATCCGGAGCGGGCGGTTCACGCCATCTTCGAGGCGCTGGAGAAAGCGGGCGCCAGGATCGTCCAGAAGCGCGATCCCGCGGTGCTTCCCAAGGCGATCAAGAACCAGGCGGAGATCGAGGGCCACCGCGCCGCGCAGGCGCGCGACGGCGCCGCCCTGAGCCGGTTCCTCCACTGGCTTTCGATCGAGGCTTCGAAAGGGAATGTCGACGAGCTGATCGCGGTCGAGAAGCTCCAGCAGTTCCGCCAGGCCTGCGGCGACCTTCGCGACACCAGCTTCGACACCATCTCCGGCGCAGGCCCCAACGGCGCCATCGTCCATTACCGGGTGAGCGAGGAGACCAACCGCAAGCTCGAGATGAACTCCCTCTACCTCGTCGATTCGGGCGGCCAATATCCCGACGGCACCACCGACGTGACCCGCACGATCGTCGTCGGCGAGCCGACGGCGGAGATGCGCGACCGCTTCACCCGGGTCCTCAAGGGCCATATCGCCGTCGCCCGGGCCGTCTTCCCGGAAGGGACGCGCGGAAGCCAGCTCGACAGCTTCGCCCGGCAATATCTGTGGCAGGCCGGACTCGACTACGCCCACGGCACCGGCCACGGCGTCGGCGCCTATCTGGCCGTGCATGAGGGGCCGCAGCGCATCTCGCCGGTAGGCTCGAGCCAGGCCGGCGGCGACGAGCCGCTCAGGGCCGGAATGTTCCTCTCCAACGAGCCGGGCTATTACAAGACCGGCGAATACGGCATCCGGGTCGAGAATCTGGTGCTCGTCGAGCCCCGCGAGGTCGCGGGGGCGGAGAAGAAGATGCTCGGCTTCGAGACCCTCACCTTCGCTCCGATCGACCGCAGTCTGGTCGAGGCGGCGATGCTCTCGCCCGAGGAGCGGGACTGGCTGAACGATTATCACGCCGCGGTGCTGGAGATCGTGGGTCCGCAGCTCGAGGGCGAAGCCAAAGCGTGGCTCGAAGCGGGCTGCGCGCCGCTCTAGGCAATATCGACATTCAGTCTCGCCCCTCTCGAATCCTCGCCGATGGATCGGTCGCCATGCCGCCGGCATGGTTGCGGACGGCCGGCGGCAGTCCGCACTCCGGGACGCCGCACCGGCGCGGGCCTGAAGTTCACGAAAAGGCCGGCGGAATTTCATTGTGACCTTCCGCGCTTCCGGCGGCCGCGCCGCCGACGCCGAAGCGCCTCCCGCTCCGAATGCGTGATGGCCAGGCATTGGCGACAAGGCCGAATCCATGCGCATCCATCGGGTAGAACATAAAAAGAACAAAGAGACAAGGCGGGCTTCCTGGTCTGGAGCCCCGTCGTGGAACCGCGACTAGGCCGGATCCCCTCCACCACCGCCTTCGCCGGCGGACCCGTTCCCCGTTCGGGGGAGGAGCTCAGACGGCTCTCCCCGCGACTGCGCTTTCCTCCGCCGCAAATTCTCGCGAAGCGCCTCCGCCAGCCTTTTCTCCCGTTCCTCGTCGCGCCTGACCATGACTTACCTTGACATTCCACCGCCCGCCCGGCCATAGCGCCGCCTCTCCCGCGGGTCATCAAGGCAAGCTTTGATGGGAAGCCCCACTGGCGAGTATGCTGCCGTAGCTCAGTGGTAGAGCGCATCCTTGGTAAGGC
>JASLBD010000384.1 GCA_030146745.1 Allosphingosinicella sp.
ACTTTCGGGATAGACAGGCTGAGGCGCCTCGACTAGATAAAGTCTCGAAATCGAGACGATCAGACTCGGGTACGAAGGGAGAAGCTGACGTGGCTTTCAAGGGACTTATTGCTGCGGCCGCCTCGGTGGCCTTGATAACGACGCCGACTCTGGCGGCGGCGCAGGCGACCTCGAGCGCGGCCGCTTCGGCCTCGCGCGAAGTTGCGCCGGCGGCCGAGACGGTCGAGGGCGACCAGCTGCGCGGCGGCTGGATCATTCCTCTGATCGCGCTCATCGCGATCATTCTCGGCATCTGCGCCGCGACCGATGTCTGCGGCGGCGACGACGACGATCTGCCCACCAGCCCGTAAGCTGAAGCAGAACGTTCTTCGCTGAATTGAATTAGGCCGGACGAAGCTCGCCTTCGTCCGGCCATTTTCCGCGTCCTGCGGCGGGAGCCATGCCGTCCGTCCGAAGGATGAGGTTAAGCGCCCGCGTTCCCAGGGGTGGACCCGGAAACCTCTGGAACAGAAGCCATTTCGGACAATTCTCCTGCGGACTGTCGCTTTCGCGCAACAGCCGGGCCTACTTCTCTCGGAGCGGTTGAACCAATCGGGGGTCCCAGCGTTCGGGTCAGGCTTCGTAAACCCGTCCGGGCTACGAAGCGCGAGGGTTTGCAAAACGGGTGGTGATTTCCGGGGGTAGACAGCCCCGAAGCCCCCGATTAGGTAGAGCCCGAATTGAGAAGATCAGGCTCGAGTGAGTACGAAGGGAGAAGCTGACGTGGGTTTCAAGGGACTAATTGCTGCGACCGCCTCGGTTGCGTTGATCGCTACGCCGACGATGGCGACGGCGCAGGCCTCATCGGCCGCCGCCCGCACCGCCACCGAAGTGGCGCCGGCGACGGAGACCGTCGAGGGCGAGCAGCTGCGCGGCGGCTGGATCATTCCTCTGATCGCGCTCATCGCGATCATCCTCGGCATCTGCGCCGCGACCGACGTCTGCGGCGGCGACGACGACGATCTGCCCACCAGCCCGTAAGGGCTCGGCTGGACGTCGGCACGTCTTGAATTTTTGGCCGGATGAAGTCAGTCTTCATCCGGCCATTTTCTTGTCCCGCGTAAAAGGTCGCACTCGTGCGTGAAAGGCCCAGCCCGCGCCGTCGAGCGCTACCCCTCGCTCTCCTCCTCCCGCTCCTCGCCTTCGCCGGGGCCGCCACCGGGGCCGTCGCCCAGCCGACTCCGGCGCCCGCCGAGGAAGCGCCCTCGACCACATTGCGCAAGGACGATCTGCGAGTCGCGCTCGTCGCCTACCGGCTGGCCCTCGCCGGTGCGCCCTTGTGCGCCGAACGCTACCCGCTCACCGGAATGCTCTTCCACCATCTCGCCGAATATGAGCCGGCTGACCGGCCGCTGATGATCGCCCGCTACGGCCTCGACCGGGGCCCCGGAGTCCTGACGGTGCTTGCGGGGACTCCCGCGGCGCGCGCCGGCCTGGCCGCCGGCGACGTCCTTCTCGCGGTCAACGGCCGGGCCCTGCCGACCGGCGCCTCGGTCGCGGCCGAGCCGAAGCGGGAGAAATGGCGCCGGCTCGCCGACGAAACCGAGTCCGAGCTGGAATCGGCGCTCCGCGGCGGACCGGTCGACCTTCGGGTCCTGCGCGAGGGGCGGGAGCTGGCGCTCCGCCTGGGTTCCCTGCCGGCCTGCCTTGGCCGGGTCCGGCTGGCCCGTTCGACCCAGGTCAACGCCTTCGCCACCGGCCGAACCGTGGTGATGACCCTCGCCATGCTGAAATTCCTGAAGAGCGACGACGAGCTCGCCGTCGTCCTCGGCCACGAACTCTCGCACAACATCTTCGGCCACCCCGCGATCCGAAGCGAGGAGGGCATCTTGCGCGGTCTCGGGATCAAGGGGGCGAACGCGGCCTGGAAGCGGGAAGAGGTGGCCGACCGCTTCGGTCTCCGACTGATGTCGGAGGCCGGCTACGATCTCGACGCCGTAATTCCCTTCTGGCGCCGCTATCTGCGCAAATATGACTGGTTCCCGCAAATCTTCCGGAGCCACCCGAGCCTGGGTGCGCGGGAGCGAATCGCCGCCGAGGAGATCGCTAAGATCAGGCGGGAGAAAGCGGGGCTTTAAGGATGCCCGTCACCCCTGCGAAAGCCGGGGCTTCAGGGAGACCCGCGGCGCCTTCCCGTCCTGACGTCCCGATTTTCGCCGGATGACGAATATCCGTCAGACCTGCGTCCTGAGCGACCAAAGCTCCGGAAACGCCCTCTTGCCGAGGGTCGACTGGAGATAGGCCACTCCCGCCGTGCCCCCCGTCCCGCGCTTCAGGCCGATGATCCGCTCGACCGTCACGACATGCTTGTGCCGCCAGACGGCGAGCGAATCGTCTATGTCGACCAGCTTCTCGGCCAGCTGGTAGAGCGGCCAGTGAAGCTCGGGCTCGCGATAGACCCGGGCCCAGGCCGCCTCCACCGCCTCGCTGGGGCGGTAGGGCAGGCTCCAGTCCCGCTCGAGCACGTCGCCCGGCAGGTCGAGGCCCGCCCGCCCCGCGGCGGCATTGGCTTCGTCCCACAGGCCCGGCTGGTGCAAGGCTTCGAGGAGCGACGCATAGGGGCCGCTGCCTTCCTCCTGGAACTTGAGGTGCCCCCCGTCCTTGAGGCCGAGCCGATATTCGAACTCGCGAAACTGGGCGGACTGGAAGCCCGAGCTCGAGCCGAGCACGGAGCGGAAGCTGGTGTAGTCCGAGGGGGTCATGGTCGCCAGGACGTCCCAGCTCAAGGTCATCACCGCCTGGATCCGCGACACCCGGGAGAGCGACTTGTGGACTTCGATCAGCCGGTCCTGCCGGATCATGTCCCGCGACAGCTTCAGTTCGTGGACGATCTGCTTGAGCCACAGCTCCTTGGTCTGGTGGATGATGACGAACAGCATTTCGTCATGATGGTTGGAGATCGGATGCTGGGCGGAGAGCAATTGGTCGAGCGACAGATAGCCGCCATAGGTCATCGAGGCCGGCGTGTCGGTCATCGGCGTCAGCCGTGGGTCGCGAAGACGGAGTGCCTGCCCGAAGCGTCGAACGCCATCACCTGATAGCGCTGGCGGTGGTTGTGGCCGACGTCCATGCCCGGCGATCCGGCCGGCATCCCCGGCACGGCCAGGCCCTTGACGCCCT
>JASLBD010000396.1 GCA_030146745.1 Allosphingosinicella sp.
CCTCCTGACCGGAGAGACGGTCCACGCCGCCTTCGTCGCTCCGACCGGGGTCATCCTGTTCACCGACCGCCGGATCCTGCTCGCCCAGCGCGAGCATCTGCTCGAGGCCAGGATCGAGACCAGCTCCTATTCCTATCGGGCGGTGCGGCATTTCTCGATCCAGGAGGGGGAGGCCGCCGAAAGCCGCTCCACCGTCCGCATCTGGCTCGGCGACGAGCCCCAGCCGCTCCACCTGCGCGCCAATCCCGGCACGGACCTGCGCCCGCTCCAGCGCCTGCTCGCCGAACGGCTCGTCTGACGTACGTCGCCCCAGCGCAGGCTGGGCCCCGGCGGGTGAAGACCCAGGCGCCCTTCACTCGCTGGGATCCCGGCCTTCGCCGGGATGACGGCGAGGCGGGTCAGCGCATCAGGCCGGCTTTGCGGAGAGCGTCCTCGATCACCTTCTGCGGGCCGCTCGCCTGCGGCAGCGCCTTGGCCGCGGCCGGCCTGGTCCGGGCCGGGACGGCGGGACGTGCCTCTTGCGGCGGCTCCGCCGCCTCCGGCGCGATTGCGAAGAAGGCGGCGATTCGGGCCGTCGAGCTCAGGCCGACGTCGAGCATGTGCGCGCCCGCTTCGCCCAGCGCATCCTCGCCGCTTCCGTCGAGGGGAATGCCGTGGGCCATGCCGGTGATCACATATTGCTCGACCAGCGGCTCCCCTTTCGGATCCAGCCAGGCCCGGCGGGGATAGCCCTCGACCCGGTCGCTTCGGTCCGGCTCCGGGCCGACGCCGTGGAGGTGGGTCCATTGCAGGACGATCGCGTCGGCGTTGCTTGCGACGACGGTGCGGTCGGCGCTGCCCTGCCAGACCTGGACCCGCGGCCAGGACCCCTTGTGCGAAGACGCCCGGCGGACGCTGGCGCCGAGCTCGGCGGCATCGCTGCGGGCGCGGCCGCCCATGCAGTCGAACGCCTCGGCGACGTCGCCGGCGCAGCCGTAGGCCACTCCGGCGATGATCGCCCCGGCGGCGAAGACCTCCGGATAGGTGGCGAGCATCGCCGAGGCCATGGCGCCGCCGGCGCTGAGCCCGGTGACGAAGACCCGCTCAGGATCGGCGCCGTGGTCCTCCTTCATCGCCTCGATCATCGCTCGGATCGAGGCCGCCTCGCCCCTGCCGCGTCTCGTGTCCTCGCCTGAGAACCAGTTGAAGCACAGCATCGGGTTGTTGGAACGGCGCTGCTCCGGAAAGAGGAGGATGAAGCCGTGGCGGTCGGCGAGCGTCGACCATCCCGAGCCGTGATCGTAGACCGCCGCGTCCTGCGTACAGCCGTGGAGCACGACCACCAGCGGCGCCGGCCCCTCGATCCCGGCCGGCACGTAGTAGCGGGCGTTGAGGTCGCCGGGATTGTCGCCGGCCCAATCGAGATCGGAAAGCCGGTCCCGGATGGCGGAGGGCGCCGCGAAGGCGCTCCTTCCCTTGCGGCTCGCCCGAAGGCGTACACGCGGACGAACGGCAGGCATAAGCTTACTCTCCCCGGCAGGGCCCCGGACGAAGGGGCGCTTGGTACGAGAACGATATGGGGGGACTTTTGTTGCAGTGCAACATGATCGAGGCGTGCGATCAGGCCCGTTAACGGCTTGTCCAAGGTTTCCTTTACGGATCAGGTCGGGCATGATACCCGTTCTGAAGTTCGGGTATGTTGCCCGAACTCGGAGGGTGCGTGCGGCTGGTCAGATCTCGGGACGTGCCTGCACTGACGGGACTCACCGCCGATCAGCTGCGCGAGTGGACGGTGCGTCGTAGTCTGGTTCAGCCGGACGAGCCTGCCCAGAAGCGGGGGAGCGAGGCCAAGTTCGCTTGGCAGACCGTTCTGGTGCTTCGGCTTGCCGTTGTTTTACGGACTCGCTTCCTTGTCGAACTCCAGGCTCATCGCGAGCTTCTTTCGTCCGCGCGGAAGCTGTTCGACGGCGCCTCATTCCCGGGGCTGTGGGGAGGGACGCTCGCGATCTACGGCCTGACCCGGTGCGAGCTGCTGAGTGCCCGGACCCCGCTTCCCTCCCCGGACGAGGACGCAATCCTGCTTCGTCTGAACCGCCACCTGGAGGCGCTATCGCAAGGGTTCGGGCTTCCGGAGCCGGTTTCGCAGCTGCCCCTCTTTCCGGCCGTCGGCCTCAGAGGCGCCACCGAAGGCACCGCCGAGCGCCGACGGACCGCCGGGGTTCGAACGTGAGTGCGCTCCAGACGATCGAGACCGAGCTCCGGCATATCGGCTACGCTTCGGAAGCCATCATCCGAGGCTACACGTTTGCGGACGTTCTTTCGACCGGGGGAGAGCCGCGCCGCGTGGAGCTGGCGGCGTTTACGCAGGTCCCGGAATCGTACCGGTCGGCCGCCTTCGGTGTGGTCATGGAAGAAGATGAGAACTCGCTCGTTGAGAGCCGCGCGCTCGGTGCGCCGATCCTTTTCTCAATCGGGCAGCAGAATGTGGGGGTCTGGCGTGTCGGCGCACAGGGCGCGCCGAGGCTGCTCGAGCGCGTCGGCCTGGACGCACTGCCGGACCTCTTTCAGCGCAACGCGGAGCGCTGGCGGCCCCAGTCGGTCCATCGCGCAAAGTCGCTCGGACAAGCGCAAACCGCCTATCAACTCGACTTCGTCGATCTCGGGCTGGTGCCGGCCATCGAGCACGAAGTCGAGGACAAGCTCGATCGCTTGCTGCGCCAGGTTGTCGAAGAGCTCATGCTCGGCCTGGACAGCGAGAGGGAAGAGGCTGCGTTCCGCACGACTTTCCGGTTGCTCGCCGCGAAGATCCTGCTCGACCGCGAGCATCCTGCGGCCGATAAATGGCGGGAGTTGCCGGTCACCAAGGTGCTCGAGGGCATTGAGAGCTATTATGGGCTCGGTCAGCTTGCCTCCGAGCCACTGGCCGGGGTGCCTGCCCCCTCGACCGAGATGGCCTGGCGAACACTTTTGCAGGCCATCAGCTTCCGGAACATCTCCTCGGACAGCTTGGCCTTCGTCTACGAAAACACCCTCGTCACGAGGGACACGCGCAAGCGCTTCGGGACGCACAGCACGCCCCGGCAGGTGGCGGAGTACGTCGTCAATCGGCTGGACCTGAGCCAGTTCGACCTCGAAGAGCTCACCGTGTTCGAGCCTTTCACTGGTGCGGGCGCCTTTCTTGTCGCTGCATTGCGCCACATGCGCGATCTCCTGCCCGAGGGGCTCTCGGGGGAGGAGCGGCATGCGTTCCTCGTGCCGCGCATTCGCGGCGCTGAGATCGACGCCTTCGCTTGCGAGGTGGCGACGCTGTCGCTGATCCTGGCCGACTACCCGAACGCCAATGGCTGGAAGATCGCCAACGAGGACCTGTTCCGACCTGGCACGCTTGCGCAGCGGATCGGGGCGGCGAAGGTTGTCCTCTGCAACCCGCCCTGGGAGGATTTCGATCCCGAAGAGCGCGCCGAGTATCCGGAGATGGGGGCGAAGTCCTTCTCAAAACCGATGGCCGTCCTGCGAACTGTCCTGGATGCTGAACCTGAGGCGATCGGATTCGTCATCCCACAGGGTTTTCTGCGGCAGCAGCAATATGGCCAGCTGCGCCAGGCGATCGCCGATCGATACCGGCGCGTCGAGCTGACTTCGCTCCCCGATCGGATCTTCCAGCGTGCTGGCTTCGAAGCAGCGGTTCTGATTGCGAGCGATCTGCGGGACGGGGCGGAGGAACGGCAGGTTCAGTTGGTGTCGACTGTGGTTTCCGATCGCAATCGAGCCGACTTCCTGGCGAGTGGCAAGGTAACCACCGAGCGGCGCAGAACGAAGTCCGTCCTCTCGGGGGACCTGTGGATCGGCGAGCTCGACGAGCTATGGGAGGTAGTGGAGCGCTTTCCTCGATTGGGCGAAGTGGCGGAGGTTTACCGGGGGCTGAAGTGGTGGAAACAGGGCAGCGGACTCTCGAAGTCACCGCGCGAAGGTTTCGCGCCCGGCGTGTTCAAGCCGGCAAGCTCCCTTTCACAGTTCTGCCTGGCCGACCTGGTCTATCTTGATGTCAGTCCCGAGGCGGCGATGCGCCCCGCACCGCTGACCAGAGCATGGGACCAGCCTAAAGTGCTGACGAACGTCGCGCGGCTCTCGCGGGGACCGTGGCGAATGGCTGCGGCTTCCGACAGGTCCGGGCTCGTCGCATCGCAGGCGTTCTTCGGCATCTGGCCTACGAGCGACCGGCTTCCTCTGGAAGCTTTGGAAGCGATCCTCAACGGACCCCTTGCCAACGCGTTCCTTACCGAACGCGCCTCCAACCAGCACTTTACCAATGAACTGCTGAAGCTCCTTCCGATGCCCAGGCGGGCGCTTGGCCGCACCGTGGAAGCCGTGAGGCGCTATCGGGCGGTGCTTGCGGCTGCTCGCGCCGAAGCACTGAAACCCGCGGGGAGCGATGACATTTTGAACAGGCTTTTGGTCGAGGTGGATGCGGAGGTGCTGAGAGCCTACGATCTGCCGCCCAGGCTGGAGCGTCGCCTGCTCGAGTTCTTCCGTAACCATGAGCACGAGCGCCGAGTGGATCACCCGTTCGATGGGTGGCTGCCGGAGGATTTCACGGCGTACATGCCGTTGCATGAATATCTCGGTCCCTTGGTCGAGCGTAACCGCGGAGCCTGGGTGTTGGAGGCGTTTACGCCCGCACCCGAAGAAGAGGTGGAGCGGCTCAGGCTGTACATCTACTGATGGACATCTATCTCCTCGACACCAATATCGTGTCTGTCCTCTACGACGCAGGACGGTCGAACCACCTTGCCGTTCGCAACGCACTTGCCGGCTTCGACCCGGCAGCGCCGCAGCTCGTTTCGGCGATCACGATTGGCGAGCTGCGCTTTGGTCTGGCTCTCTCGCGCGCGGCGGGACGGCCGCTGGCGCACATTGAGGCTTGCATCGAGCGGTCGGAGGAGCATCCGTTGGCTGAGGTCGGCCGGCACACGGCCGAGGCCTTTGGGTATGTGAAGTCGAGCGTCGCGCTGCAACGTGTCGACATTCAGCGACGCATTGCCCGTTGGGTCGAAGTCTGGTCTGATCGGGTGACGGCGCAGCTTCTGCAGATTGACG
>JASLBD010000429.1 GCA_030146745.1 Allosphingosinicella sp.
CCGCCACGAGGCCGAAGCCGTCTCACTTCGATTCTTCGTCGGCAGCCGTTCGGCGAGCGTCTCCTCTTCCGACCTGTCCGACGAGGCGCTCGCCGCGCTCGTCGAACGCGCGGCGGCCATGGCCCGCGAGGCGCCCGAGGACCCCTGGTCCGGCCTCGCGCCGGAGGAGCTTTTGATGCGGGAGCCGGGCCCCGATGTCGACGGGGACGATGGCGGCGATCCTACTCCGCTCGAGCTCAGGGACCGTTCGCTGGCGATCGAGGGCGCCGGAAGGGAAGTCGCCGGCATCACCAACAGCGAAGGCGCGGGGGTCAGCGCCGGCCGGAGCCTGTTCGCCCTCGCCACCAGCCACGGCTTCAGCCGCGGCTATTCGACCACCGGCTATTCCTCCTCCGTCAGCCTGATCGCCGGCGGCGGAAGCGAGATGCAGCGCGACTATGCCTATCACAGCGTGCGCCATTATGCCGAGCTGGACGATCCGGAAACGCTCGGCCGCCAGGCCGGAGAGCGCACCGTCGCCCGGCTCGGCCCGGTCAAGCTGCCGAGCGGGACGATGCCCGTCCTGTTCGACCCGCGGGTCGGCAACTCCCTGCTCGGCCACCTCATGAGCGCTATCGCCGGGCCTTCGATCACCCGCCGTACCAGCTTCCTGCTCGACAAGGAGGGGGAGCGGTTGTTCAGCGAGGACGTCACGATCCGCGACGATCCGCACCGGCGCCGAGGCCTTCGCTCGAAGCCGTTCGACGGCGAGGGGCTGCCGACCCGCCCCCTCAACCTCATCGAATCGGGGCGGCTCACCGGCTGGCTGCTCGACAGCGCCGCGGCCCGGCAATTGGGACGCGCTCCCACCGCCCATGCCACTCGAACCTCCGGACCGCCGAGCGTCGGAACCACCAACGTCCATATGGAGCCGGGGCGGCTGACCGTCGCCGAGCTGATCGGGGACGTCGAACGCGGAGTCTATGTCACCCAGCTCATCGGCCAGGGCGTCAATCCCGTCACCGGCGACTATAGCCGCGGCGCCTCCGGCTTCATCATCGAGAAGGGCAGGCTCGGCCCGCCGGTCGAAGAGATCACCATCGCCGGCAATCTGATCGAGATGTTCGCCCGGCTCGTCCCCGCGGACGACCTCGAGTATCGCTATACGGCCAATGTCCCGACGCTGCGGATCGACGGGATGACGGTGGCCGGTGCTTGAAGCCGTTTCCGCGATCGTCCGCGAGGCGGGCAGGATCGCCGCCGGCCGCTGCGGCACCGACTATAAGCGCTGGGAGAAGGCGCCCGGCAATCCCGTTTGCGAGATCGATCTCGAGGTCGACGCTTTCCTGCGCGAGCGACTGGCCGCCCTGGATCCCGAGGCCGGCTGGCTGTCGGAGGAAAGCCTCGACGCCTCGGACCGGATGGAGCGCAATCGGCTCTGGGTGGTCGATCCGATCGACGGAACCCGCGACTATCTGCGCGGTCGCCCGGGCTGGTGCGTTTCGGTGGCCCTGGTCGAGGACCGGGCTCCGCTGATCGGAGTGCTCGACGCTCCGGCGCGAGGCGAGCATTGGAGCGCCGGGAAGGGCCAGGGCGCCTGGCGCAATGGCGAGCGGCTCCAGGTCAGCGGCCGGCGCGAGCTTGCCGGTGCGCGGGTGCCGACGGACCAGCTGCCAAAGATCGATCGTGACCTCGTCGCCGTCGCCAAGCCCAATTCGATCGCCCTCAGGATCGCACTCGTCGCGGCCGGCGAGGCTGATCTCCTCGCGACCCTGAGATGGGGCTTCGAATGGGACATCGCCGCCGCCGCCCTGATCGCCGCCGAAGCGGGCGCGACGGTCAGCGGGGCCCTCGGCCAGCCGCTCGCCTTCAACAGCGCCAGCGGCGAGGCCTTCGGGGTCCTCGTCGCCACTCCCGGCATCCACGCCGACGCGGTCGAGCGGCTCCGGGAGCGGGCCATGGACCTGGTCTGATACCGTCATCGGCTTGACCCGGGATCTATCAACACCGCTCCGCGCGTACTTGCGCCGACCCGTGTTCCTGGCTTCCGGCTTTCGCGGGAATGACGCAGGTGCCTCGTCGCACCGGCCGCGACCTTCGCAGCGTCCATTTCAGTTCCGCACGCGCAGCTGCTAAGAAGATGGAAGGAGGATGATCCATGAAGCTTCGGCTGCTCGTTCCGCCCATCTTCGTCACCGCTGCCCTGGCCGGGATCGCGCCGCTGAGCGGCCAGGAACCGGCGCCGGCGCCCTCGCCCGTCGCGGAGGAAGGCGGGACGGTCCTCGGCACCGAGGAGGACCGTTGGGCGCGGATGACGGTTCCGGTTACGATCGGCGACCGGGGACCCTTCGACTTCGTCGTCGACACCGGCGCCGAGCGCACCTCGATCGCCGAGGAGCTGGCGCGCGACCTGCGGCTCGGCCTCGGCCAACGCGCCCGGCTGCACAGCATGACCGAGGTCAGCCAGATCCAGACCGTGCTCATCCCAATGCTGGAAGTCGGCGGCAGGAGCGTTCGCGATATCCACGCTCCCGCGCTGCAGCGGCGCTACATCGGCGCCGAAGGGATATTGGGGGTCGATTCGCTCCAGTCCCAGCGGGTTTCCTTCGATTTCGTCCGGCAGCAGATGACGGTGACGAACAGCCACAGGCGGGAGGAGCATTGGGGGAAGGACACGATCGTCGTCACCGCGCGCAACCGGCTCGGCCACCTCGT
>JASLBD010000445.1 GCA_030146745.1 Allosphingosinicella sp.
GTCGAGAAGACTCGAACTTCCACGGCCTTTCGGCCACAGCGACCTCAACGCTGCGCGTCTACCAGTTCCGCCACGACCGCACGTCACTGCCCCCCGGAAAGGCTCCGGGGCCGGTAGGAGCGGGGCCTCTAGCAAAGGGGAGGGAGCGAGGCAATGCCCGCTCCGCCATCGTCGTTGCGAACCAAGCGAAGCAATCCAGGACAGCGCATCCCGCAAGCGCCGTGACTGGATTGCTTCGTCGCCGCGCTCCTCGCAATGACGGGAGCTATCCCTTCTTCCGCCCTTTGGCCCGGGCCGGAAGCGGGCGCATCACCCTGGCGAGGGCCATGTCGGCGACCTTGCGGCCCAGCTCCTCGCCCGCCTCGTTGGAGAAGCGGTAGTGGACTCCGCCGTACATGCGCGAGACGGAAACCTCCTTCACCCAATCGTCCCAGCTCGGAAGCACCTGGACGATGGAGTTCGGGATCGAGCGGGAATGGACCCGGACCCCGCCCGGCGGCGCCGCCCCGACCTCGGCCTTGAGAACCTCGGCGATCGCGGCGGTGCCGCTGCAATGGGCGCAGGGATATTCGGGATGATTGGGCGTCCCGATCAGGGGCTCCCAGGCCGAATCCTCCTGCGTTGCGTCGTTGCCGTCGTCGGAAGCGTTGCGGATGGCGGTGATCGGCCGCCAGAAATTGTAGTGGAGCTTGGCGTCGCCGGTGGCGATTCCGACATCGTCCGAAACCATCGCCACCAGGGCGAACATGCGCGCATTCTCGACCGCCGAGCGGCCCTTGGCGTCGGCGATCAGGCGCAGGCTCGGAGTCATGTTGGGCGTGATCCGGTAGCGCGCCATCAGCGATTGCTGCGCTGTACGGGCGCTGCCGGTCTTGCCGCCCAGCCGCTTGATCTCCTCGAAGTCGCGGGCCCAGCGCTCGCTGCTCAGAGCCGGCGGCGGCGCCGGCCGGACCGCGTCGTAGCTGGGCAGGATCCACGGCTTGAAGGTCATGAGGTAGGGCGCGAAGACCGGGAGCTGGGTGGCCGTCCACACGCCCGGCGAGGTGCGCGGACGGTAGGGCACGGGCTTGCGGGCCGGGTCGAAGCCGCCCGCGGCGAGCGCGAGCCTGGCCGCCGCCTCGCCCACCGCCTTGCCCCTGTCGCGGGCGGCGGCGTCGGCGATTCCGACCATGGTGACGTTGTAGCTGCCCTCGAGCCCCGCTTTCTGGCTCGGATAATGGGCGAGCAGCACCTGGTAGGCGGCGGTCGCGGCGGCGGCGTCCTGCGAGGCCCCGGGCGCCGCCGGAGCCATTCCGAGATAGCTCTCGAAGCGCCGGTCGATCGCGTTCAGCGCCTCGAACATGGCGATCGCCACCTGGGTCTGGGCGCGGTCGTGCTCGCCGGTCCGGGGCGCGTCGGGCGGCGGCGAGGCCGCGGTGCCGACCGCCTGGGCATAGTCGATCCATTCGCAGACCGTGTCCGCCGAAGCGGGCGAGGCGGCGGCGAAGACGGCGGCAGCCGCCAAAAGCATGAACTTACGCATGAGATTTCCCCCAGGATTCATCCCCGCCGGGAGCTTAGCAAAGAATCAGTAGAGGAACATCGGCATCCCTTCGATCCGCATCAAACGCGCACGATAGGTCAAGGGATCGTAGAGGCCGTCGACGTCCACGGACCTGCGCCCGCTGAGCAGGGTATCGATCGGCACATGGCCGTAATTGCCGTCCGCCAGGGTCACCATCCGGGCCGTCTCCCCGCGCTGGAGGAGCTGGACGGCGAGGCCGCCGAAGGCGAAGCCGACCATCCGGTCCATCGCGTCCGGCTCGCCGGCGCGCATCAGATAGGCGAGCTCCTGGATAACGGTGCCGAAGCCGAGCCGGGCCTTGATGGCCCGGCCGAGCTGCTGACCGATGCCCTCCTCGCCGCGTTCGCTGGCCGGCTTGGAAAGCTCGGAATCGCCCTCGGCCGAGCCCTTGATGCTTGCCCCTTCCGAGATCACGCACATGGCGTAGCCGGCGGGGTTGGAGGCTTTGTCGTCGGCGAGGAGCGGGAAGAGGATTTCGAGGTCCGCCGGAACCTCGGCGATGACGGTGCGGTCGACCTGGGCGAGGAAGCCGGCGAGGAGGGCCGTCTCGCCGCTGCGCCGCCCGAACAATTCGACGACTCCGATCCGCTCGTGGCTCTCGACCGTGGTCCTGAGCGCATTGATCGCCTCGACCGAACGACTGACGGCGGTGGAGAAGCCGATGCAATAATCGGTGCCGAAGACGTCGTTGTCCATCGTCTTGGGGACGGAGATGACCGGCACGCCCTGCGCGGCCAGGTGAGCCGAGAAGCGCAGGGTGCCGTCGCCGCCCAGGGTGATCATAGCGTCGATTCCGAGCCTGGAGAGCGTCTCGAGCACCCGCTTCGTCTGGTCCCCTTCCGCCAGCGTGCGCGGATCGGCGCGCGAGGTGTGGAGGATGGTTCCGCCCATCCGGTCGATCCCGCGCACGCCCTCGCGGGTCAGGGGAAGGCTGTTGGCGGCGACGCTCGCCGGGTCGGCGGGGTCGATCGCAAGCACCCCTTCCCAGCCGCGGCGGAAGCCGGTCACCTCCCAGCCGAGCGCGTCGGCGGAAAGGGTGATCGAGCGGATGCAGGGGTTGAGCCCGGGCACGTCGCCGCCGCCGGTGAGCAGGCCGATACGCAACGGCTAGTCCGCGGAACGGAAGACGACGTTCAACCGCCGGCCGGGGGCGGTCGGCACGTCCATCTCGGCACTGTTGAAAGTGGCGCTCTGGCCGGGCTGAAGCTCCGAAACCGGTGGCGAGATCGACCAGCGGTAGACGACGGTCTTGCGGTCGGCCTCCAGCACTTCGGCGCGCAGCTGAGGCACCCGCTGCACCGATTGGGTCGGATTGGTGATCCGCCCGGTGACGGTAAGCAGGGCATTGCCGCTCGCGAGCCTTCCGTCCTCGACCCTCAGGTCCTCGATGCCGAGCGGCGTCCGGCCGTTGTCGAGCAAGGCGACGCCCACTCCGAGCTTTCCCAGGTCGAGGGTAAGCACTGCGGCCGTCGCGGCCAGCATCAAGGC
>JASLBD010000471.1 GCA_030146745.1 Allosphingosinicella sp.
TCGCCGATCCGCTCCAGATTCTTCGCGACGAACAGCAGGTGGGTGGCGGCGGTGATGTTGTTAGGGCTCTCCATCATGAAGGTGAGCAGGGTGCGGAAGATGCTGTTGTAGAAATCGTCCACCGCCTTGTCGCGCTCGCACACCGAGGCGGCTTTGGCGGAATCCCGGGCGACGAAGGCATCGAGCGCGCTTCGCACCATCTCGGCGACGATCCGCCCCATTTCGGGCAGTAGCGAGAGCGGCCGCAAATTGGGGCTGTCCTCTATGGCCGGCACCCTTTTGGCGATGTTCTTGGCATAATCGCCGATCCGCTCGACGAGGCCGACGATCTTCAACGCCGCGACCACTTCGCGCAGGTCGTCGGCCATCGGCGCCCTCAATGCGATGATCTGCACCGCCAGCCGCTCGATCTCGGCTTCGAACGCGTCGATCCTCTTGTCGCCCTCGACGACCTGACGGGCGCCCTCGCTGTCGCGGCCGGCGAGCGCTCGCATCGAATCGGCGATCGCCGCTTCCGCCAGGCCGCCCATCTCGGCGATGCTGGCGCGAAGCTGGTTGAGATCGTCGTCGAAAGCCTTGAGCGTGTGACCAGTTGCCATGTGCGGGTTCCTCAGCCGTAGCGGCCGGTGATGTAATCCTTGGTCCTCTCGACCTTCGGATTGGTGAAGATCTGCGACGTTTCGCCATATTCGAGCAGCTCGCCGAGGTGGAAGAAGGCGGTGCGCTGGGAGACGCGGGCGGCCTGCTGCATGTTGTGGGTGACGATGACGATGGCGTAGCGGCCGCGAAGCTCGTGGATCAGCTCCTCGATCTTGGCGGTGGCGATCGGGTCGAGGGCCGAGCAGGGCTCGTCCATCAGGATCACCTCTGGATCGACGGCGATGGCTCGGGCGATGCACAGGCGCTGCTGCTGGCCGCCGGAAAGGGCGGTGCCGCTCTCGGTCAGCCGATCCTTCACCTCCTCCCACAGTCCGGCCCGCTTCAGCGACCGCTCGACGATCGAATCCAGCTCCTGCCGCCCCGCCGCGAGGCCGTGGATGCGAGGCCCGTAGGCGACATTCTCGTAGATGGACTTGGGAAAGGGGTTAGGCTTCTGGAACACCATCCCGACCCGGGCGCGCAGCTGCACCACGTCCATGCCGCTCGCGTAGATGTCCTCGCCGTCCAGCTCGATCGCGCCGGTGACCCTGGCGCTGGCGATCGTGTCGTTCATCCGGTTCAGGGTGCGAAGGAAGGTCGATTTGCCGCAGCCCGACGGGCCGATGAAGGCGGTGACATGCTCCTGCCTTATGTCGATCGAGACCTCGTCGATCGCCTGCTTCTCGCCGTACCAGACGTTGACGCCGCGCGCGCGCATCTTCGGCGCGTCCTCCGCCGGAGCCGGCTCGGGTTCGCCCGGCCGCGTTTCCACTCTCTCATCCTCGGTCATCAAGGTCACCAGCGCCTCTCGAACTTGTTCCGCAGATAGATGGCGATGCCGTTCATCGCCATCAGGAAGACCAGAAGGACGATGATCGCGGCCGAGGTCTTCTCGACGAAGCCGCGGCTGACCTCGTCCGACCACAGGAAAATCTGCACCGGCAGCACGGTCGCGGGATCCGCGAACCCGCCCGGCGGCGTTGAGATGAACGCCCGCATTCCGATCATCAGCAGCGGCGCCGTCTCGCCGAGCGCACGCGCCATGCCGATGATCGTCCCCGTCAGGATGCCGGGCAAGGCGAGCGGCAGGACATGGTGGTAGACGACCTGGATCCGGCTCGCGCCGACGCCTAGGGCGGCGTCGCGAATGGAGGGGGGAACCGACTTGATCGCGTTGCGGCCGGCGATGACGATCACCGGCATGGTCATCAGCGCCAGCGTAAGTCCGCCGACGAGCGGCGCCGAGCGCGGCATGTTCATCGTGTTGAGGAAGACGGCGAGGCCGAGCAGTCCGAAGATGATCGACGGCACCGCGGCGAGATTGTTGATCGAGACCTCGATGAGGTCGGTCCATCGGTTCCTCGGCGCATATTCCTCGAGGTAGATGGCCGACAGGACCCCGACCGGAAAGGCGATGGCGAGAGTCACCAGCATGGTCAGGAGCGAGCCCTTGAAGGCCCCCCAGACTCCCACCGCCGCCGGATCGGTGGCGTCGGCCGAGGTCAGGAAATCGCTGTTGAAGCGGGTGCGCGCGGCATCGCGCGCGTCGAGCCCGGCATAGGCCTGCTCGGAGGCCGGGTCCCCGTCGCCCTTGGCGGCGACGTCGATTCCGGTCGAGGCCGGCAGCCACAGGCTGGCGGAGCGGGTGAGCATGGAAGGATCGGCTTCGATCGCGTTCAGCACCGTCAGCCAGGCCGTATCGGCGAACAGCCGCGCGCCGCGCTCGCCATATTGCGCCTCCGCCGCCTTGGCGACGACCCCTTGCAGGTCCGATCCGGCGAGCGCCGCCTTGGCCCCGGTCGAGCGCAACGTGGCCGGATCCAGGAACAGGGCCGCCTTGGCGAAATCCACGTCCAGCCGGACCTCGGTCCGGGTGAAGCCGCGGGCGCCGTTCGACACCATCGTGAAGAGGAGCAGGGCGAGGAAGCCGGCCGACAGCAGGATCGCCCCGAGGCCGATCCAGCGGAACCGGCGTTCGGCGGCATAGCGGCGCCGGATCCGGCCGCTCATCTGGGACGACCGCCAGTCGGTCGGATCGCGTTTCACGGCGTCGCTCATCGCAAGGCCCCCGCACCGTCATGCCGGACCTGATCCGGCATCCACCTTTTCTTCCCGCCGCACAGGACAAGGAAGGTGGACCCCGGATCAAGCCCGGGGTGACGGCTCCGGGTGACGAAGTGATACTGGCAGCGCCGGTCAGTCATAGGCTTCGCGATATTTCTTCACGACGCGCAGGGCGACGATGTTGAGCAAGAGGGTGACGATGAACAGCACCAGGCCGAGCGCGAAGGCGGCGAGCGTCTTGGGGCTGTCGAACTCCTGGTCGCCGGTGAGCAACTGGACGATCTGGGTCGTCACGGTGGTGACGCTGGCGAAGGGGTTGGCGGTCAGATTGGCGGAAAGGCCGGCGGCCATGACCACGATCATCGTCTCGCCGATCGCCCGGCTGACGGCGAGCAGGACTCCCCCGACGATTCCGGGCAGAGCGGCCGGGACGAGCACCTTGCGGATCGTCTCCGACGTCGTCGCGCCCATCGCGAGCGAGCCGTCGCGCATCGATTGCGGAACCGCGGTCAGCGAATCGTCGGCCATCGAGGATACGAACGGAATGATCATGATCCCCATGACGAGACCGGCGGCCAGGGCGCTTTCCGAAGAGGAGGGGATGCCGAGCGACTGTCCGAAATCGCGGACGGCCGGGGCGACGGTCAGGGCCGCGAAATAGCCGTAGACGACGGTCGGGACGCCGGCGAGCATCTCGAGAAGCGGCTTCATCCAGCGGCGCACCACGGGGCGGGCATATTGGGTGAGATAGATGGCGCTCATCAGCCCCAGCGGGATCGCGACGATCATGGCGATGATCGCTCCGATGAAGACGGTGCCCCAGAACAGGGGGATGGCTCCGAATGCCCCGGACGATCCGGCCTGATCGGCCCGCATCGCCGTCTGCGGGCTCCAGGTCGATCCGAACAGGAACTCGACCGGCGAAACCATGCTGAAGAAGCGCAGCGATTCGAACAGCAAGGAGAGGACGATTCCGAGGGTGGTCAGGATCGCGATCAGGGAAGCGAGCAGAAGCGCCAGCATCACCAGCCGCTCGACCCGGGTCCGGGCCCGGAAGGCGGGGCCGATCCGGCTGTAGGCGAAGGCGCCGCCGGCGAAGGCGAGGAGCAGGGCCGCGACCGTTCCGATCAGGCGGTAGCGCGACAGCGCCGAATCGTAGGCCGGGGCGAGCGCCCGGGCTTCGGGATAGAAGCTGGACTGGCGAAGTCCCTCGGCGAGCTCGCGAGTCTCCTGGAGGATCGCGTTGCGCTGCATCTCGAACGGCGGGAGGTTCGCGGCCGCGGGGCTGCCGAGCACCGCGTCCATCACCAGCCGGTCGCTCAAGGGCACCCAGAGCAGCAGGAACAGCAGGGCCGGCAGCGCCGCCCAGATGGCGACGTACCAGCCGTGATAGCCGGGGAGCGAATGGAGCCGCGGAGCGCCGGGCGCCGCGAAGGCCATGGCGCGGGCGCGCGCCGAGAGCCAGCCGAGCAAGGCGAGGCCGAGGACCGCGACGATCAGGGCGAAGGGGGACACTTAGAAATTCCTCCCCTGCATTTGCAGGGGAGGGGGACCAGCCGAAGGCTGGTGGAGGGGCTCTCCGGCGCCGGAGAGCCCCTCCACCGCGATTCGCGCGGTCCCCCTTCCCGCGAAATCGCGGGGAGGAATGAACCTCGTTTGCCTCACTTCAGCTCGCCGGCCGCCAACGGCGTCAGCTTCGTCGCGGCTTCCGTGGCCCTGGCCTGCACGTCCGCGGGCGAGGGGATGAGGCCGCGGCGCTCGAGATAGCCGCCCGCGGCCCAGCCCTTGGCATATTCGGCGAGGAACTCGCGCATGCCGGGGATGACGTTCACATGCTCGCCCTTGGCGTAGAGGTAGATCTGGCGGGCGCCGGGGTAGGTGAGGCTGGAGATGGTCTCCGCCGTGGGAGCGACTCCGCCGAGCGGGATTCCTCGCACCTTGTCGGCATTCTCCTCGAGGAAGGAATAGCCGAGCACTCCGATCGCGCCGGGATTGGCCGCGACCTTCTGGACGAGCAGATTGTCGTTCTCGCCCGCTTCGACATAGGCGCCGTCCTCACGGACCTTGGTGCAAAGATCCTTGTGCTTGTCCGAGTCGCTTTCCTTGAGCGCCTTCATCGCCGGATCGCTGTCGCAGCCTTTCTCGAGGATCAGCTCGGCGAGGCTGTCACGGGTGCCGGAGGTCGGCGGCGGACCGTAGACCTGGATCGCCACCGCCGGCAGGGCCGGATTGACGTCCTTCCAGGTCTTGGCGGTGTTCGGCTTTCCGAACGGATTGGCGGCCAGCGCCGCATAGACGTCGCGGACGGTCAGGCTCATGTTGGCGCCGTTCTTCCCCTCGATCAGGGCAAGGCCGTCGATTCCGACCGGCACCTCGATGACCTGCCCGACTCCGTTCTTCGCGCAATCCTGGAATTCGGACGCCTTCATTCGCCGCGAGGCGTTGGTCATGTCCGGATGCTGGTCGCCGACGCCGGCGCAGAACAGCTTCATCCCGGCACCGGTCCCGGTCGATTCGACGATCGCGCTCATCCCCGGATGGGTGCGCTGGAACTGCTCGGCGACCGCCGTCGTGAACGGATAGACCGTCGACGAGCCGACGATCTGGATCTGCTGACCCTGCGTTCCCCCGCCGGACTGCTGACCGCATGCGGCGAGCGCCAGCGCGGCCGCAGCGGCAAAATAGCTCTTCTTCATTCGTGCCTCCATCGAACCCGAATAACGGGCCCCGAGGACCCCCCTAGGTCGGTTCGGCGTGAGTCCTGTGACTCTTGCATGACCGTTTTATGACAATATGCCGGATTCCGGCTCCGGGACGCGCGGAAGCGAGACGAGCACAACCGTCCCTTCGCCGACCTTGCTCCGGATGTCGAGGCGGCCGCGATGGCGGCTGACGATATGCTTGACGATGGCGAGGCCGAGCCCGGTGCCGCCGACGGCCCGGCTGCGGCCCGCGTCGACCCGGTAGAATCGCTCCGTCAGGCGCGGCAGATGCTCGGCGGCAATGCCTTCGCCGCGGTCGGCGATGCCGATCCGGATCATCCCGGGGCCGTCGTCCTCGATCGACACCGTCACCGGGGTTCCGGGCCTGCCA
>JASLBD010000481.1 GCA_030146745.1 Allosphingosinicella sp.
GAGGAGCCCGAGCCCGAGGGCGCTCGCCGTTGCCAGGCGTTTTGCGATCGTCATTGCTCTCTCCAAATTTCCACGTCGTGCCGGGCGCGTCATGGCGGAGCGGAGCCGCGCGCGCAACTCATGGGCTCGCCGCGAAGCCATGCGCTTTTTTTATCGCGCTCGCGCGCCTAGGGACGGGCATGGCTTTGGACGGAACGATCGGTCAGGTGGAGGCGCTGCTCGCGGCCCGGCGCTTCGGCGAAGCGGCGCGGCTGCTCCTGGCCGCCGCCGACTCCGGCGAGACCGCGGCGGTGGCCGAGCTCGCCCATTGGCGGATCGTCGGCAACCTCATCCGCCGCGATCTCGGCGAAGCGAGGCGGCTGCTCGGAGCCGCGGCGGCCAAAGGCGACGTCGACTCGGCCTTCCTCCACGCCGGCTTCCTCGCCGGCGGCTTCGGCGGCGAAGACGACTGGCCCGGCGCCCTCGCGGCGCTCAGGGCCCTGGCGAAGCGACATCCCCGGGCGGCGGCGCAGCTTCGGCTGATCGAGGCGATGGAGCTGGACGGCGACGGCTTTCCGGGCCGGCCGGTCGAGACCCTGCGGCTCAGCGAGGCGCCGAACGTCGTCGCCGCCCGGGGCTTCATGACCGGGGCCGAATGCCTCTATCTGAGGAATGAGGGGGAGCCGGACCTGCAGACCTCGGCGATCGTCGATCCGGCCACCGGGCGAATGGTGCCGCATCCGGTGCGCACGGCCGATTCCGCGCCGTTCGGGGTCTATGCCGAGGATCTCGTCGTCAACGCGATCAACCGGCGGATCGCGGCGCTGAGCGGGACCCGGCTCGATCAGGCCGAGCCGATGCAGTTGCTTCGCTATCGGCCGGGCGGCGAATATAAGCCGCATATGGACGCTCTGCCGGCCGAGCCCAACCAGCGCGTGCTGACCGTGCTCATCTATCTTTCCGACGATTATGAAGGCGGCGAGACGCGCTTCCCGCACACCGGCCTGTCCTTCCGCGGCCGGGCGGGCGACGCCTTGCTGTTCCGCAACGCCGGAGCGGACGGCCGCCCCGACCCGCTCAGCCTCCATGCCGGCCTGGCCGTCACCAGGGGCACCAAATATCTGGCGTCGCGCTGGATCAGGGCTCAGAAATTCATCTACCCGCCGCCAAGGCCGATCTTGGAGATGTAGCCCCTCTCCCGCTTTCCGCGGGTGAGGGCGGGCCCGCGAAGCGGGAGGGTGAGGATCCATGCCCCGGACTCGGCAAGACCCTCACTTCCCGCCGCTACGCGGTGGGCCCCTCCTTTTCGGCGGAAAGCGGGAGAGGGGTCGGCGAGCGCTCCGGCCGAGCCGCCATCTTCGCCGCCGCCGCCTCTTTGGGGCTGTCGTGCGGGATCGTCCGCGAGCTCCAATCCTCGCCGTCATAGGCGTAGCGGACGTGGCTTCCGCGGCGGAAGCCGCTGCCGTCCCAGGCGATCACCTGAAGCTCGATGTCGTTGTCGCGGTGGGCGTGGATCCAGTTGAAGCTCTGGAGCTCGTTGTTGCGGAGCCGCTTGGAGGTGGCGGTGCCGGCCTGGATGACGAGGGCGCCGCCGGCGCTCTCCGCCATCTTGCTCGCCGCCTCGGCATAGGTGCGGTGGAAATGGCCGGCCAAGGCGATGTTGACCCCGGCCCGGCACACCGCGGTCACCGCGTCCTCGTGGCGGCCGACGGCCTCGGTCAGCTCCGTTCCCTCGCCGATCGGCATCGAGAAGAGCGGGTGGTGAGTGACGAGGATCTTGGTCTTGCCCGGCGCCACCGCGCCGAAACGCTCCTCGATGATCTTCATCTGGTCGCGATTGATCCGGCCGTCCTTGATGGTGAGCGAGCGGGCGGTGTTGATCCCGAGCACCGCCACCTCGTCATTCTCGAACCAGGGGCACAGATCGTTGGAGATATATTTCTTGTAGCGGCGAAGCGGCGCGGCGAAGCGGGTGACGACGTCGTAGAGGGGGATGTCGTGATTGCCGGGGACGGCGAGCACCGGCCAGCCGGCCGAGCGAAGCTTGTTGAGCCAGGTCGAGGCCTGCCTGAACTGCTCGACCCGGGCGCGCTGGGTGAAGTCGCCGGAAACGATGATCAGGTCGGGCTGCTGCTCCTGAAGCCAGGCGTTGGCGCCGTCGACGACCTTGTCGTCCTGGCAGCCGAAATGGATGTCGGAGAGATGCGCGATTCGGGCCATGAAGGGTGAACGAGCCGGCTTGCGCCTGGTTGCCTCCCCTCCCGAACGGAAAACCGCCTCCGCGAGATCGGCGTCGGACATCAATATCGAATTGTGCGATGTTCGGTGCCAGGCACCGAAGGTCAAGGGGTTGATTTCCAACGCCGCGGCAGCCGTGTCTGAGCTCCCATATCGGATTTCGTCGAGTTCGGTGCCAGGCACCGAAGTTTAAGGCGAGTTCGGTGCCAGGCACCGAAGTTTAAGGCGTTGATTTCTAACGCCACTCCCGCGCGTGCCGTCGCCCCAGCGCGGTCAGAAGCTCATATTGCGACAGTCCCGACTGCGCGGACGCGGACGGCAAGGCGTAATCCAGTTCCACCCAGTCCCCCTCCGCAAGCTCCGGCGCCTCGTCGACCCGGATGGCGGTGAGGTCCATCGAGACCCGGCCGACGACGGGCGCGTAGCCGCCCGCAAGCCGGGCCCGGCCGGTTCCGGAGAAGCCGCGCAGATAGCCGTCGGCATAGCCGAGGTTGAGGATCGCGAGCTCGGCCGGAGCGTCCGCCCTCCAGGTCGAATTGTAGCCGACCGTGCCGCCCGCCTCGACCCGGCGGCGCTGGAGGATCTGCGCCTCGACCCGGACGACCTGGCGGATATGGCCCGCCGCCTCGCGCCGCGGAATGCCGCCGTAGAGAGCGAGGCCGGGCCGGGTGAGATCGAAGGCATAATCGGCGCCGAGGCAGATTCCGGCGCTGTTGGCGAGGCTCCGGCGCTTCGCGGGCACCGCGGCCGCGAGCCCGGCGAACTGGGCGCGCTGGCGTTCGTTCATCGCCTCGTCCTCGTCGGCGCAGGCGAGGTGGCTCATCAGAATGTCGATCTCGAGCCCTTCGAGGAGCCCCTCCGCCACCTGCTGCGGGCTGAGCCCGAGGCGGTTGATGCCGGTGTCGATCATGACGTCGCAGGGGCGCCCCCTCCCCTGCGCCTTCCAGCACTCGACCTGGAGCGGGGTGTTGAGCACGGGCCGGGCCGAAGAGGCGGCGGCGTGGGGCAGGTCCTCCCCGGCGAGGCCGTGGAGCACCGAGACGGACGCCGGCCCCAGCCCTTCGAGCAAGGCCTGCGCCTCGCGCCAGGTGGCGACGAAGAAGTCGCGGCAGCCGTGGTTGGCCAGCCGCATGGCGACGTCGCGGGCGCCGAGGCCGTAGCCGTCCGCCTTGACCGCCGCGCCGCAGGCGGCGCCGGCGCCTTGCTTGCGCAGCCAGCGCCAGTTCTCGACGAGCGCCTCCCCGTCGAGCAGCAGGCGCAGCGGGGAATGGGGCTCGGGCATGGGCGGCGGATAGCGGGTGGTGGCCTTTGGGGAAACCCGTCATCCCAGCGGAAACTGGGGTTCCGCCGGGTGAAAGGCCGCGGGGCTCTTCACCCGCTGGGGCCCCCGCCTGCGCTGGGGCGACGATATCATTCCAGCTCCTTGCCCGCCGTCTCGGGGAGCCAGAAGAGGGTGACGACGAGCGCCATCGCCACCACGCCGATCGTGTACCACAGGCCCGCGAACGGATCGCCGGTCTTGGCGACGATATACTGGCTGATGAAGGGCAGGAAGCCGCCGAAATAGCCGGTGCCGACATGGTAGGGGATCGACATCGAGGTGTAGCGGATCCGCGCCGGGAACAGCTCGACGAGAAGGGCCGCGACCGGTCCGAAGGTCATTCCCGAGCACAGGCCGATGAGGACGATGGCGAGGATCACCTGGAGCGCCTGGGCGAAGGTGGGCGAGCTCTTCTCGAGCTTGTAGCCGGCGATCTTGAGCCCGAAATCGAGGGAGGCCGGATCGGAGGCGTCGACGGCGACTCCGCCGATCGTCACCCCCGGGGGAGCGCCCGCCGGCGCCTCCACGGTCGAATAGCCAATGCCCTTCTTCGACAAAGCATCGAGGAGCTTGCCGCACTGAGTCGGCTGCACCTTCGCGAACACGGCGTAGTTGCAGTCGCTGCCGGTCACGACGACCGGATTCTTCCGGATCGCCGCCGACAGCTCCGGATTGGCGACCGAGGCCATCCAGTGGAAGAGCGGGAACAGGACGACGATGGTGAGCGCGTAGCCGATCACGATCGGCCCCTTGCGCCCGACCCGGTCGGACAGCCAGCCGAACAGGATGAACCAGCCCATCGATATGGCGGCGGCGGCGCCGATCATGGCGCGGGCGGCGGTGTCCTCGATCCTCAGCGAATTCTGAAGGAAGTACATCGCCTGGAACTGGGCGGTGTACCAGATGACGGTGAGACCGGCGGCGATCCCGAACAAGGCGACGAGCACGAGCTTGACATTGGAGCGGGTGGCGAAGGTCTCCTTCAACGGGTTCTTGGCGATCTCGCCGGCCTCCTTCATCGCCTGGAAGACCGGGCTCTCCTTCAGCTTGAGGCGGACCCAGAGGGAGATTGCGAGCAACACGACCGAAAAGAGGAACGGGATGCGCCAGCCCCAGGATTCCCATTCGCCCTTGTCGACGAACAGCTCGGAGACGAGGACGACTGCGACCGAGAGCAGGAATCCGCCGATCACCCCGGCCTGGATGAAGCTGGTGTAGAAGCCGCGCTTGTGGCGGGGCGCATGCTCGGCGACGTAGATGGCCGCGCCGCCATATTCGCCCCCCAGGGCGAGCCCCTGAAGCACCCTCAGGAAGACGAGCAAGGCGGGCGCCGCCATTCCGATCGCCGCATAGCCGGGCAGGAGGCCGACCGCCGCCGTGGCGACGCCCATCAGGGTGATGGTGACGAGAAAGGTGTATTTCCGCCCCAGCTTGTCGCCGAGATAGCCGAACAGAACCGCCCCGATCGGCCGAACGCCGAAGCCGGCCCCGAAGGTGGCCAGAGCGAGCAGGAACTGGGCGGTCTCGCTCTGGGCCGGGAAGAATTGCTTGCCGATGACGACGGCCAGGGTCCCGTAGATGAAGAAATCATACCATTCGAAGACGGTGCCGAGCGTCGAGGCGAAGATGACCATCCGGTCCCTTTTCGCGTCGATCACATAATCGCCGGATACCGCCGTCGCCATTCGCGCCCCCTGGTCTTTTGGAACTGTGTAAGCGGGGCGGGCGGGAGCGGGCAAGCGCCAGAAATCCCCTCTCCCGTCCTTACGGGAGAGGAGGGGCCCGCCGCGCAGCGGTGGGAGGTGAGGGCCTTGCTGAGGCAGGAGTACAGACCCTCACCTCCCAAGCTTCGCTTGGGCCCCTCCTCTCCCGCGAAAAGCGGGAGAGGGAGGTGCGTGCCTCACACCGTCAGATGATCCAGCACCGCCGGCAGCAGCGCATCGGCCGCCGCCTCCGCGGCGCCGGGCTCCGATCCGAACCCTCCGTCGATCGCGAGCCGGGCGAAGCCGTGGACCATCGACCAGCAGGCGATCGAAGGCGCCATCTCCGGCCCGCCCGGCGGCCGGGCGTCCCCCTCCCCGCCCCTCGCGGCGCGGTCGAGGAGGAGGAAGGCGCGGGAGGCGGCGGCGGCGTAACCGGGATCGTCCCGCTTCAGCAGAGCCGCGCGCCACATCAGGTCGAAACGGGCCCGGTTGGCGAGGGCGAAGCGGACGTAGGCGAAGCCCTGGGCCCGGATCCGGGCTTCGCGATCGCCGGCCGCTTCCGCCGCCTCGAGGGCATCGCCGAGATCGCGGAAGGCGCCGGCGGCGACGGCGGTGAGCAGTCCGGAGGCGTCGCCGAAATGATGGGCGGGAGCGGCCGGAGAGACTCCGGCGCGCCGGGCCGTCTCGCGAAGGCTGAAGCCGTGGGTCCCGCGCTCGGCGAGCACCGCCTCGGCGGCCGCGATCAGCGCCGGGCGAAGCGCGCCGTGATGATAGGCGCGTTTGGACTTGACGCTGTCTAGATCATCGTTCATAAGCAATCTATACAGCGTTAAGACTGGAGTGGCAACCTTGCTCGATCCCGCTTTCGCCTTCGGCTTCGCCAACAATTTCGGCCTGCTCGCCTGGGCGGCGCTGCTGCTGTCGCTGTTCGTGCCGAAGCTGCGCCGCTTCGTCTGGCCGGCGACCCAGTTCGCGATCCCGCTCGCCTGGGCCGCGCTCTACGTGGTCCTGCTCGCCCGCGGCTTGCCGAAAGCCGAGGGCGGCTTCGACTCGATCGAGGGCGTGCGCGGTCTTTTCGCCAACGATTCCGCGCTGACCGCCGGCTGGCTCCATTATCTCGCCTTCGATCTCTTCGTCGGCACCTGGATCGCCCGCGATTCGGCCGAGCGCGGAATGCACGGCCTGATGGTCGCCCCCTGCCTCGCCCTCACCCTCCTCGCCGGCCCGGCGGGCCTGCTCGGCTACATCATCCTGCGCCTCGCCTTCGGCCGGCGCCCCAAGACGGAGACCGTGTCGTGACCGCTCTCGTCCTCCCCGCCCCGATCGGACGCCTCCCAATCCTGTCCGAGCTCATAGAGCGCCAGCGAACGCTCGCGCTCTACGGCCTCGCGACCTTGCTCCTCGCCGTTCCGGTCCTTGCCCTGCAGGCGATCGACCCGCGTACCCTGAACGGCGTCGGCGTCTGGCTGAAGCCGGCCAAGTTCCTGGTTTCGGTCGGAATCTTCTCGCTCACCATGGCCTGGTTCTGGGACTATGTCCGGCCCGAGCGCCGCGACAGCCGGGCGATGCGCCGGACGGCAAGGGTCCTGGTCGCCGCCGCCACCTTCGAGCTCCTCTACATCGCCCTCCAGGCGGCCCGCGGCCTCGACTCGCACTTCAACCTCAGCTCGGCCTTCCACATCGCCATGTACGCCCTGATGGGAATCGCCGCCGTCGCTCTCACCGCCACCACCCTGCCGCTCGCCTGGGAGATCGCCCGGCGCCCGCGCTCCGGCCTCAGCCGCGATTTCAGGGCCGCGGTCGTGACCGGCCTCGTCCTCACCTTCCTGCTCGGCGCGGGCTTCGGCGGCTACATGAGCGCCCAGCCCGGCCATTCGGTCGGCGCCGAGGGCGGACGGGTCTTCTTCTTCGGCTGGAACCGGAGCGGCGGCGACCTTCGCATCGCCCACTTCCTCGGGATTCACGCCCAGCAGGCGATCCCTTTGATCGCGGCCCTGGTGGCGGGCCAGAGCGTCCGAGCGCGCTGGACGGCGCTGGGCGCGGGCACGCTCGCCTACGTGGCGGTGACCCTGGGGGTGTTCCTGCAAGCGGTCGCAGGCAGGCCGCTGCTTCCGCTCTAGGAGCTGTGTTCAACTCAGCGCCGCCCGCGCCTTTTCCCAGTTCCGCCCGTCGAAGCTGCGCACCGTCATCGACAGCCCGGACACGTCGTCCAGCGCGTTGACGTTGAGGCTCCAGGCCTCGGGGTGGGACCGCGGCTGGTAGAAGCTCTTCACCCCGCAGACCGAGCAGAAGAGATGGTCGGCGGTCCCGGTGCCGAAGCGGTAATGGGTCAGCGCCCCCTCACCCGACAGCAACCGGAAATCCGAATGGGGCACGATCAGGTGGCGAAAGCCGGTCATCGCGCAGATCGAGCAGTTGCAATCGAGCACCTCCACCGCGCCCGGCACCTCCGCCTCGAAGCGCACCGCCCGGCAATGGCATCCGCCGGAGATCGTCACCCGGTCCATGGCAGACGGGCCGGCGATCAGCGCGCGGGCGGCTTGCGGGGCGGACGGCCGCCGCCGCCCTTGCCGGGCGGGCGGCCCGGCGCGGCGCCGTCGCGCTTGGGCGGCGGA
>JASLBD010000420.1 GCA_030146745.1 Allosphingosinicella sp.
TTCCTCTTCTCGCGAAGCTTCGAGCTGATGGTCGAGGACGGATCGCTCAGGGTGCTCAAGATCCTCTCCCGGGCCTCGGCGGTGATCGCCGAGGGCGAGGTCGACCAGCTCACCGCCCAGCGCCGGATCGACACCGGCGAAGACCATTATCTGGAGATCATCCAGGCCAAGACCGCGGCCCTGTTCGCCGCCGCCTGCCGGATCGCCGCGGTCGTCGCCGAGCGCGGCGAGGAGGTCGAGACCGCGCTCGACTGCTACGGCCGCAACCTCGGCATAGCCTTCCAGCTGGTCGACGACGCGATCGACTATTCGTCCGACGCGGGAACGATGGGCAAGGGCGTCGGCGACGATTTCCGCGACGGCAAGGTCACCCTGCCCGTCATCCTCGCCTTCGCCCGGGGCTCGGCCGCCGAGCGCCGCTTCTGGCAGGAAGCGATGGAAGGCAGCCGCACCTCCGACGAGGATCTCGGCCACGCCATCCACCTGCTCGAGGAGAGGGACGCCCTCGCCGACACGATCGACCGCGCCCGCACCTACGGCCAGCGCGCCATCGACGCGCTGGGCCCCTTTCCCGCCGGCAAGGCCAAGGCGGCGCTCGTGGAAGCGGTCGAGTTCGCGATCGCCCGGGCTTATTGATGGTAAAACTCCTCTCCCGCTTTCCGCGGGAGAGGGGGGACCCAAGCCGAAGGCTTGGGGGGTGAGGGTCTTGCTGACTCCGGTGTACGGACCCTCACCTCCCACCGCTTCGCGGCGGGCCCCTCCTCTCCCGCGAAAAGCGGGAGAGGACGAAGTGGGTGCCGAACCGCCGGGTCGGCCTTAAAGGGTCTGGCGTGAGCGACCTTCCGATCCACGCGGTGCTGCCGCAATTGCTCGACGCCCTCCGCCGCACCTCCAACGCCGTCCTCGTCGCCCCGCCGGGCGCCGGCAAGACCACCGCCGTCGCCCCCGCTTTGCTCACGGAGCCATGGTGCACGGACGAGATTCTCCTCCTCTCGCCCCGCCGCCTCGCCGCCCGAGCCGCGGCCGAGCGGATGGCCGAGCTCGCCGGCGAGCGGGTCGGGGAGACGATCGGCTATGCGACCCGGCTCGACTCGAAGCGCTCGGCGCGCACCCGGATCCTCGTCCTCACCGAAGGGATCTTCCGGAACCGGATCCAGGCCGATCCCGAACTGGCCGGAGTTTCGGCAATATTGTTCGACGAGGTCCACGAGCGCAGCCTCGACAGCGACTTCGGCCTCGCCCTCGCGCTCGACGCCCAGGGCGCGCTTCGGCCCGACCTCAGGCTCGTCGCCATGTCGGCGACCCTGGACGGGGAGCGATTCGCCGCTCTGATGGGCGGCGCCCCGGCGATCGAGAGCGAAGGCCGAAGCTTCCCGGTCGAGCTTCGCCATCTCGGCCGCTCCGCCGACAAGCGGATCGAGGACGAGATGGCGGCGGCGATCCGCCGCGCCCTTGGCGAAGCGGAGGGAAGCCTGCTCGCCTTCCTTCCGGGCGTCGCCGAGATCGAGCGAACCGCCGAACGTCTCGAGGGGCTGCCGGCGGGAATCGACCTCCACCGCCTCCACGGCAGCCTCGAGCCCGGCGCCCAGCGCTCCGCCATCGCCGCTCCGCCGCCGGGGCGGCGCAAGATCGTGCTCGCGACCTCGATCGCAGAAACCAGCCTGACCCTCGACGGAGTCCGGATCGTCGTCGATTCCGGCCTCGCCCGCCGCCCCCGCTACGACCGCGCCGCGGGAATCACCCGCCTGGTCACCGAAAGGGCCAGCCGCGCCGCCGTCACCCAGAGGGCCGGGCGTTCGGGGCGACAGGGGCCGGGGACGGTCTACCGGCTCTGGGAGGAAGCGGCGACGTCGGGCCTGCCGCGCTTCGATCCGCCCGAAATACTGGAAGCCGATCTGAGCGCGCTCCTGCTCGACTGCGCGCTGTGGGGCGTGGCCGACCCGCGGGAGCTCAAATGGCTCGATCCGCCCCGCGCCGCCGCCGTCGACGAAGCGCGCCGCCGCCTCCTCACCCTCGGCGCCCTGGGCGAGGACGGCCGCCCGACCGCTCACGGCAAGGCGATCGCCGCTCTGCCTTTGCCGCCGCGCCTCGCCCACATGCTTATCGAGGCCCAGGCGCGCGGCTGGGGGCGGACCGCGGCCGAGGTGGCGGTGTTGCTCTCGGAGCGCGGGCTGGGCGGGAACGACGCCGATCTGGAGACGAGGCTGAGGCGCTGGCGAAGCGAACGGGGGCAACGGGCGGAGGCGGCCCGGGGTTCGGCAAAGAGGTGGGAGCAACTCACCCGTCATTCCGGCGAAGGCCGCAATGACGGCGGAAGCCTAATCGGCGCCTGCCTCGCCCTCGCTTTCCCCGACCGCCTCTCCAAACGCCGCGACGCTTCCGGGGAGAATTGGATCAGCGCCGGCGGCCGCGGCTTCCGGCTCGACCCGAATTCGCCGCTGGCCCGCGAGACCTGGCTGGCCGTCGGCGAGGTCAGCGGCACCGCCGCGGGAGCCCGAATCCTCTCCGCCGCCGCGATCGGCGAGGGCGAGGTCGAGTCGCTGTTCGGCGAGCGGATCGAGAGCGGCACCCAGCTCAGCTTCGATCCCGCCACCGGCACCGCCCGGGCCCGCCGCGGCCGCCGGCTCGGAGCTATCACCCTTTCCGAAGGCCAGGACACGAAAGCCTCTCCCGAAGAAGTCGCCGCCGCGCTCGTCGAAGGAGTCCGGGCCCACGGGCTGCACCTTCTCCCGTGGAGCGAGGCGGCCCTTTCGCTTCGCCGCCGGGCCGCCTTCGCGCGCGCGCACGATCCGGCTTTGCCGGACCTTTCGGACGAGGCACTGCTGGCCTCGCTCGGCGATTGGCTGCCCCTGCTCGCCGCCGGGAAGCGCAGCCTTCGCGACCTCGATCCCGCCGCCTTGTCCGGAATGCTCGACGCCCGTCTCGGCTGGGAAGGCCGCAAGGCCGTCGACCGGCTCGCCCCCCACGCCTTCGAGACCCCGGCGGGCAGCAGCCACGCCATCGACTACGAAGCCGAGGCGGGGCCGACCTTGGCCGTCCGGGTGCAGGCGCTCTACGGCCTGTCCGCGCACCCCGCCGTCGCCGGCGGCCGGGTGCCGCTCGTCCTCAGCCTGACCTCGCCCGCCGGCCGTCCGATCCAGACCACGCGCGACCTTCCCGGATTCTGGAGCGGCAGCTGGTCGGCGGTGGCCAAGGAAATGCGCGGCCGCTACCCCAAACACCCCTGGCCGGACGATCCGGCAAGCGCGGACCCGACATTGCGGACGAAGAAGGCCACCCAGTCCCGTCATTCCGGCGAAGGCCGGAATCCATGAACACCGGGGATCGAATCCCCAAACCACCGTGTTCAGGGATCCCGGCCTTCGCCGGGATGACGATAGTCACCCGGTTGATTAAACCGGCGAAGCCGGGCACCAAAAGGCCGGCGAGAAGGAGCTTCGAAGATGGCGGCGCGGATCTTCCAGCGGTCGAAAAATGCGATGCAGTCGGGCAATGCTCGCACCGGCGAGTGGGTGCTTCAGTTCGAATCGCACCGCCCCCACGTTCCCGATCCGCTCACCGGCTGGTCGGGCGGCGCCGACACCCAGGCGCAGGTGACCCTCGCCTTTCCGACCCTCGAAGCGGCCCAGGCCTATGCCGAGAAGAACGGAATCGCCGTCCACCTCGTCCCGCCCGCGGAGCGCAAGCTCAAGCTCCAGGCCTATGCCGACAATTTCAAGTGACCGGCCGGTCTCGGGCGGGCGCGCGCGGACGACGGACGAACGGCCTGCCGGACCGTCACCCCGCTTGCATCCCCCCGCATAGCCCCTAAAAGCGCGCACCAACAGGAAGGCTCTTCATGTCGCGCAACCCCGACCGACCGCTCTCGCCGCATCTCAGCGTCTACAAATGGGGGCCGCACATGCTGGTCTCGATCCTCCACCGGGTGACCGGAGCGGGGCTCGCCACCGTCGGGGCGGCGGCGCTCGTCTGGTGGCTGGTCGCGGCCGCCTCGGGCGAGGAGGCCTATGAGAGCTTCGCCGGCTGGGCGACGTCGTGGATCGGGATCGCGATCGCGGTGGGGCTGACCTGGGCCTTCTTCCAGCACACGCTCTCCGGGCTTCGCCATCTCGTCATGGACATCGGCGCCGGCTTCGAGATCGAGCGCAACAAATTCTGGGCGATGATGACGCTCGCGGGGGCGCTCCTGCTCACCGCCGCGCTCTGGCTCTATATCGTGATGGGGAGGGGCGCATGACCGTGGAGACCGCTCGGACCGGCGAGCCCGGTGCAAGCCCCGAAACCAACCCGGCCGCCCTCCAGGCTCCCGCGACGCGCGCTCGCGACCTCGGCTCGGCGCGCGACGGGGCGGAGCATTGGTGGCACGAGCGCTCGTCCTCGGTCGCGGTCCTCCTGCTCTTCATCTGGCTGATCGTGTCGCTCCTCCGGCTGCCCGCGCTCGACCATCGCGGCGTCACCGAATGGCTCAAGGACCCGCTGGCGGCGGTGCCGATGCTGCTCCTCGTCGCGGCCACCTTCTGGCATCTGCAGATGGGGCTCAAGGTGATCGTCGAGGATTATGTCCATGACGAGGGCA
>JASLBD010000051.1 GCA_030146745.1 Allosphingosinicella sp.
GTCGGTCATCGCGCCGGCGAGATCATCAAGCCGAACAGCCCGCACCGGCCGCTGCCCAAAGGCTCGGAGGAGATGGCGCTCGGTCGCCTCGACAAGTTCCGCTTCGCCGCGGGGGGAAGTCCGACCTCCGCCATCCGCAACCGGATGCAGCGGGTGATGCAGGCCGATTGCGCCGTCTTCCGGGCCGAGGCGACACTGGAGGAAGGCAAGGGCCGGATCGACGAGGTCTACCGGCAGATGGCGGACGTGAAGGTGACCGACCGCAGCCTGATCTGGAACACCGACCTGGTCGAAACGCTCGAGCTCGACAATCTCATCGCCCAGGCGGTGGTGACGATGCACTCGGCCGCCAACCGCAAGGAAAGCCGCGGCGCCCACATGCACGAGGATTATCCCAACCGCGATGACGCCAACTGGATGAAGCATACCGCTTCGTGGTTCGACGGCTGGGGCGGCCAGGGCGGCCAGGTGCGGATCGATTACCGCCCGGTCCACGAATATACGCTCACCGACGACATCCAATATATCCAGCCCAAGGCGCGGGTTTACTGAGGGTCAACCCGTCATCCGGTTTTGATCCGGGCTCCCCGAGCACCGCGGCGCGAGGCCCCGGCCTTCCGTGGTCATCGATTCCGGCTTTCGCCGGAATGACGGTTATGCTGCTACCGCCTCCAGCGCTGCTCGGACCCGGGCCATGTCTTCGGCGAAGCTCCGACTCAGCGCTTCCTCGTCCAGCCCCGCCCGTTCCACCACCATCGGCATCGACAGTCCGATCCGCAAAGTCGCCCCCCAGCTTCCGTCGGCCAGCTTCACGCATTTCACCGGCTGGCCGAGCCGCACCCCGTGGTCGAGCATCGCCTTGTGCCACCTCACCGAATCCTCGAAGGTCGAGCCGCCCGAAAATTCGCTGAGGTCGAGCGTCGAGAGGGTGCGCATCTCGATCGGGTGAGTGTCGGCCGTCTCCTTCTCGCCGGGCGGATAGGGGGCGACTCGGTGGGCGGGGGTCCGCTCGACGATCTCCTCGCGCACGGCCTGGTGGAAAGACAGGATGATCCGGGTCACTTCCTCGACCCCGAGGCCCTGGAACCGCTTGAGCTCGAAGATCGAGGCCTCGAGGCGGAGCAGCAGGCCCGGATTGGCGCTGTCCTCGAGCGCGCCGGCGCCGGGCCAGCCTTCCGGCCATTCGCCGCGCCGGAAGATGGTCGCGAGGCCGTGGGCGAGCGGCTCCGATTCCTCGCGGAAGCTGCGGGGGACGAGGGCGAAGCCGCTGAACGGGGGGCCGCCCATGAACTTGGAGCCGGTGACGAAGACGATCGCTCCGCGCTCCAGATAGTCGGCGATGGCGGGGCTGGTGATCCGCGCCTGGCAGGCGTCGACGACCAGGGTGACGGCCCCGCCATGGCGTTCGGCAAGCCTGTCGATATCGCCCAGCGACGGCAGGATCAGCCCCGTCTTGGAGCCGTGGACGACATGGACGAGCACGTGGCGGCCGGCGGACCCGGCTTCGGCGATCGCCCAGTCCATCCGGCCGGCGATCTCCGCCGAGGGGCGGGCGCGGCCGTGGCCGTCGCGCACGGGCACGTCGATCATCTCGACATGGGTTTCGCCGAGGCCGGGGATCGGGTCGCCCGGCTCGGTCGCGGTTCCGAGCGCCGTCTCGCGCGCGAAATAGCGGCCGAAGGCGGAATGGATGCAGCCGCTTCCGACCTCGTCCGCGCCGAGCAGGATGTTGTGGGTGCCGGCCCCGCCGCGGCCGGCGGCGCAGGCCAGGGCGACATATTCGAGGTCCGTGCCCGAAGGGGCGAAGACGATGTCGACCTCGTCGGCGACCGCATAGGCGCTCCGGATCCGGGCGCGCAGGGCCTCGAGCCGCTCGGCATAGGCCCGGCCGGAAAGGTCCGGCCCGATCCGGTCGAGCAAGGCCTGGACGTGGGCGAAGGCCGGGGCGGAAATGTCGTTGGCGGTCGACGAGGCGTAGGCCAGCACCCCGCTCGGGCGCGGCGCCGAATAATAGCGGTTGAGGCCGGTATCGGGGCGAAGGACGATGCGGGCGTCGCCACCGGTCGTCATCAGCGCGGTCGAGCCGGCGGGGGCGAGGGTGGGGGCGGTCACAAAGGTTACGCTCTTGGCCTTCCGGAGCCGCGGCACTATGTCCGCCGCGCTCCCTCCCTGAAAGGCGAAGTCCCGCGTGTCAAACATCCGCCCGCTCACCATCCCGCCCGAAGCCAGGGAGCGGCTGCGAATCCTGTTCATCGCCAAGCACGCTTTGTGGGAGGGCGGGCTCCACCCGGAGGACGGCAACCACGCCTTGTACCATGTCGAGGTTCGCGAGATATTGAAGGGCCTCGGGCTCAACCTCGAGCTGGCGAACAGATACGAGGCTTTGTTCGAGAAGCCGGACGTCGACTTCGTCTTCCCTTTGCTCAACCGGGGCGGCTTCCTCAATTCCGAGATGATGCTGCCCTTGCTGTGCACCCGGCACGGCATCCCCTTCCTCGGCGCCAGCCCGATCCTGAGGGGCATGTCGGACGACAAGCATCTGACCAAGATGGCCGCCGCCGC
>JASLBD010000068.1 GCA_030146745.1 Allosphingosinicella sp.
GCGACGCTGGCCTCCTCCCCCACGGTTCGCCCTGAGCCCGTCGAAGGGCTTTCCTTCGTTACGGACCGGGAGAAGGGGAGGGTTTCGACGAGCTCGGCCCGAACGGAAGTTGGGAACCCACTGTCATGACCGACATCCGCAACCGCGAAGCGCAGGAGGCGGTCGACCGCGCCTCCAATTACGAATGGGGCTTCAGCTCCGACATCGAGCAGGATTTCGCGCCCAAGGGCCTCAATGAGGACACGGTCCGATTCATTTCGGCCAAGAAGAACGAGCCCGAATGGATGCTCGAATGGCGGCTCAAGGCCTATCGCGCCTGGCTGACCATGGAGGAGGTCACCTGGGCCAAGCTCGACATCCCGCCGATCGATTTCCAGGACGCTTATTATTACGCCGAGCCCAAGGCGAAGCCGACTCTCGCCTCGCTGGACGAGCTCGACCCGGAGATCCGCCGCACCTACGAGAAGCTCGGGATTCCGATCGAGGAGCAGAAGGTGCTCGCCGGGGTCGAGGGCGCGCGCAAGGTCGCGGTCGACGCGGTGTTCGACTCCGTCTCCGTCGCCACCACCTTCCGCGAGGAGCTGAAGCGCGCCGGGGTCATCTTCCTCAGCATTTCCGAGGCGGTCCGGGAATATCCGGACCTGGTCCGCAAATATCTGGGCTCGGTGGTCCCGCAGCGCGACAATTACTTCGCCTGCCTGAACAGCGCGGTCTTCTCCGACGGCACCTTCGTCTACATCCCCGAAGGCGTGCGCTGCCCGATGGAGCTCTCCACCTATTTCCGCATCAACGCGGCGAACACCGGCCAGTTCGAGCGCACCCTGATCGTCGCCGACAAGCGGTCCTACGTCTCCTATCTCGAAGGCTGCACCGCTCCGATGCGCGACGAGAATCAGCTCCACGCCGCCGTCGTCGAGCTGGTCGCCCTCGACGATGCCGAGATCAAATATTCGACGGTCCAGAACTGGTATCCCGGCGACGCCAACGGCCTCGGCGGAATCTACAATTTCGTCACCAAGCGCGGCGCCTGCCGGGGCGCCCGCTCGAAGATCAGCTGGACGCAGGTCGAGACCGGCTCCGCCATCACCTGGAAATACCCTAGCTGCATCCTCCAGGGCGAGGAGAGCGTCGGCGAATTCTATTCGGTGGCTCTGACCAACAACCGCCAGCAGGCCGACACCGGCACCAAGATGATCCACATCGGCAGGAACAGCCGATCGACCATCGTCTCCAAGGGCATCAGCGCCGGCCGCTCGAACAACACCTACCGCGGCCTCGTCCGCGTCCTCGCCAATGCCGAGAACGTTCGCAACTTCACCCAGTGCGACTCGCTGCTGCTCGGCGACCGGTGCGGCGCCCACACGGTGCCCTATATCGAGGTCCGCAACCCTTCGGCGCAGATCGAGCACGAGGCGACCACCTCCAAGATCAGCGACGACCAGCTCTTCTACGCCATGCAGCGCGGTCTCAGCCAGGAAGACGCCGTCGCCCTCATCGTCAACGGCTTCGCCCGCGAGGTGCTCAAGCAGCTGCCGATGGAATTCGCCGTCGAGGCCCAGAAGCTGCTCGGGATCTCGCTGGAAGGCTCGGTCGGATGATCAAGGGATCGGTCGTCTCCCCCTCTCCCCGGCGGGGAGAGGGTAGGGGTGAGGGGGTTCGGCGTCCGAAGCCAATCCCCAACGCCCGACACCCTCACCCAACCCTCTCCCTCAAGGGAGAGGGCTTTGGGGCGCGGAACCGTTGCGAGATAGGCAATGTAATGAAGTGTTGGGCTTACATTCCCGATGATGCCCTAGAGGGGGTTCAGGCGTTTGCCGCACTGAGCTTCAATCACGACTATGCTTTTTGGCAGCACGCGGGGAGCGATCGGCAATTCCTAACTGGATCGAAGAGGACATGATCCTGCTCAAGATGGCTTCTAGATGGGATTTGGTGCTTCGTGCTAAGAATTGAAAACCTCCACGCGACCGTCGCCGACAAGCCGATCCTCAAGGGCCTGACGCTCGCCGTGAATGCGGGCGAAATCCACGCCATCATGGGCCCCAACGGCGCCGGCAAGTCCACCCTTGCCTACGTGCTGGGCGGACGGCCCGGATATGAGGTGACGGAAGGCTCGGTCACCCTCGCCCTTCCCCGTCATGCCGGACTTGATCCGGCATCCACCTCCCTTGGTGCCGGAGAGGCGGAAAGGTGGACCCCGGATCAGGTCCGGGGTGACGAGGTAAGCGTCGACCTGCTCGACCTGGCGCCGGACGAGCGCGCCGCCGCCGGGCTCTTCCTGGGCTTCCAATATCCGGTCGAGATTCCGGGCGTCTCCAACGTCCAGTTCCTCCGCACCGCCTTGAACGCCCAGCGCCGCGCGCGCGGGGAGGCGGAGATTTCGGCGGGGGATTTCCTTCGGCTGACCCGCGAGCAGGGCGACGCGCTCGGAATGTCGATGGACATGATGAAGCGCGAAGTGAACGTCGGCTTCTCCGGCGGCGAGAAGAAGCGGGGCGAGATGGTCCAGATGGGCATCATCGACCCGCGCCTGGCGGTGCTCGACGAGACCGATTCGGGCCTCGACATCGACGCTCTTCGAGTGGTGGCGGACGGCATAAACCGGATCATGCGCCGGCCCGACAAGGCCGTGCTCCTCATCACCCATTATCAGCGCCTGCTCGACCTCGTCGTTCCGGACTTCGTCCACGTGCTGGCGGAGGGGCGCATCGTCCGCTCGGGCGGCCCCGAGCTCGCTCGCCAGCTCGAGCGCGAAGGCTATGCGGAGATCACGGCGTGAGGCTGTCGAAATCCCATTGCGCGCGCCGTCATGTTCGTGCTATGTTCCAGATCATGCGTCTGCCCGGTCCTGCTGCGGCGATACTCGCCCAATTCAGTCCTGCCGCCCCGGGTCCTTTCAGGAAGTTTCGCAAAATTCGCGACATCGTGAACTTCATGAACTTCACTTCGGGGCGGATCGTCCCGGCGCCGGCCGGAGCGCAGGGCTGATGCGGCTCGACCTCCCCTCCCCCAAGACGGAAGGCTGGCGCTGGAGCGACCTGTCCGCGCTGCCGGAGCTCGCCCGGCGCGCTCCGTCCGGTGACGTGCCGGAGACGCTTCCCTGGCTCGACTGCGATCTGGAGGGGCCCCGACTGCTGTTCCTCGACGGCAGGCTGGTCGCGGAGCGGAGCAGTCCGGGCCCAATCGAGATCGGACCCGTCACCGTCGAGGCGGGCGATCATTCGCTGGGCCGGCTCGCCGGCCGCGACGGCTGGAAGCTGAAGCTCGGCAGGGACCGTTCGCCCCAGGGGCTGGTCCAGATCGTCCATGTCTCGACCGGCGGCGCCGACCACCTCGCCGCCGAGATCGAGCTCGACGTGGACAGCCAGGCTTCGGTGGTCGAGACCTATGTCGGCGAAGGCTGGGTCAACCGGCTGACCGGGATCACCTTGTACAAGGGTGCCCGGCTAATGCTGGCCCGGCGCGTGATGGCGAGCGCCGGCTTCGCGAGCCTGAGCGACCGCGTCAGCGTCGGCGAGGGCGCGAGCCTCGTCGTCACTACTCTCGCCGCGGGCGGGGCCGACTCAAGGCTCGACGGCGAGATCATCCTCGCCGGGGAAGGCGCCTATGCCGAGGCGGGCGGCGCCCTGCTCGCCCGGGGACGGCAGCGTCATGACGCCAACGTCGTCATCCGCCACGCCATGCCCGGCGGCACCAGCCGGCAGGTCTGGCGCTCGGTGGCCGAGGACCGCGCAACCTGCTCGGTCGCCGCCCGGGTCGAGGTCGCGCGCCATGCCCAGAAGACGGACGGCGAGCAGTCGCTGAAGGGCCTGCTCCTCTCGCGCTCAGCGACGATCAACGCCAAGCCGGAGCTCGAAATCTTCGCCGACGACGTCAAATGCGCCCACGGCGCCACGGTCGGCGAGCTCGACCGCGACGCGCTCTTCTACATGGCGAGTCGGGGGGTGCCCGAGGCGGAGGCCAAGGCCCTTCTCACCCGAGCCTTCGTCGCCGACGCCATCGACAGGGCAGGCGAGGAGGCGGTGCGCAAGGCGATGCATGCGGATGCCGAAGGCTGGTTCGGAGGCGTGGCATGAGCGAGGCCGCTGATCTCCCTCTCCCCGGCGGGGAGAGGGCCGGGGTGAGGGGGCTCGACGACGGAGGTGCCCCTCCGACGCCGAACCCCCTCACCCAACCCTCTCCCCCAGGGGGAGAGGGCTTAACCCCCCTCGACCATGTCGCCGACTTCCCGGCGATCCCGGAGGGCTGGTCCTATCTCGACACCGCCGCGACGGCGCAGAAGCCGCGGGCGGTGATCGAGGCGATCGGGCGCGGCTATTCCGAAACCTATGCGACCGTCCACCGCGGGGTCTACCAGCGCTCGTCGGAGATGACCCTGGCGTTCGAGGCGGCGCGGCGGCGGGTCGCCGCCTTCATCGGGGCGCCTTCTCCCAATGAAGTGGTGTTCGTCCGCGGCGCCACCGAAGGGATCAACCTCGTCGCGCAAAGCTGGGGCGGGGCCAATCTGAAGCCGGGCGACCGGATCATGCTGTCGGTGCTCGAGCATCATTCCAACATCGTGCCGTGGCAGATGATCGCCGAGCGGACCGGCGCCGGGATCGACGTTGCACCGCTGACGGAGGACGGCCGCATCGACCTCGACGCCATGGCCGGGATGCT
>JASLBD010000108.1 GCA_030146745.1 Allosphingosinicella sp.
AGCGACGACCCAGCCGACCTTCCAGCCGGTCAGCGAGAAGATCTTGCCGGCCGAGCCCACCTTCACGGTCCGCTCCGCCATGCCCGGCAGGCTCGCCAGCGGTATGTGGCGGCGGCCGTCGAAGGCGACATGCTCCCAGACTTCGTCGGTAAGGACGATCGAATCGTTCCGGACGCAGGCGTCGGCGAGAAGCGCCAGCTCGTCGGCCCCGAAGACCCGCGACGACGGATTGTGCGGGTTGTTGAAGACCACCAGCTTCGTCCGGGACGTGAAGGCCTCGGCCAGCGCTTCCCCGCTTATCCGCCAGTCGGGCGGAGTGAGCCTCACGAAGCGCGGCACGCCGCCGGCGCGAAGCACCATCGGAAGATAGAGGTCGTAGAGCGGCTGGAAGAGCAGGACCTCGTCGCCCGGCTCGATCAGGGCGATCAGCGAGGCCGCCAGCGCCTCGGTCGCCCCGGAGGTGACGACGACCGAGCCGGGCTCGCCCTCCACGCCCTGGTGCTCGCGATAGTGATCGGCGACCGCCCGCCGAAGCTCGGGCAGGCCCGCCATCGGCGCATATTGGTTTGAGCCCGAGATCAGCGCTTCCGCGGCACTGGCGACGACGTCGTCCGGCCAGCCGAAATCCGGAAAGCCCTGACCCAGGTTGACGGCGTCATGCTCGACGGCCAGCGCCGACATTCGGGTGAAGACGTTGATCGGCATGTCGGCGAAGAGCGGGTTCATATCGCGAAGCCTAGCCACTTCTTTGCCTCGCTGCGAGCGAAGCTCCTGGGGAGGGGGACCACCCGAAGCGTGGTGGAGGGGTAATTGGCGCGGCGCAGGATCATCTCGCTCGAACCCCCGATCTCCGAGCCAGCTACCCCTCCACCACCTTCGGCGGTCCCCCTCCCCATCTTGCGATGGGAGGCAAGCTAGAGCCGCCCGATCAGCGCTTCCGCCGCCGCCGGATTGCGCTCTTTCGCCCCCGAGATGAAGAAGACGAAGACCTCTCGGACCCTCGGCTTCGGCGGCTTGGCGAGATAAGGAAACCCCTCCGGGCTCTCCCCCCGGGCCCAGCCCTTCGCCACCTCCGCCCAGCGGTCCAGCTCCGCCGCCGGATATCCCGTCGCCTCCTCCTCCCGGCTGCGCTGGAGCCGTGCGTATACGAGGTCGCCGGACAGATCGGCGAGGCAGGGAAATTCGTCGGAATCGGCGATGGCGATCCCCACCTTCGCCGCCCGCGCCATCGCCACGAAGGCGGGATCGCGGAAGCTTTCGTGCCTCGGCTCGACCACGTGGCGAAGCGGCACTCCGGCGGCCTTGTGCGGCAGAAGCTGAAGGAAGGCCTGGAAGTCGTCGGGCTCGAACCTCTTGGTCGCCATGAACTGCCACAGGATCGGGCCGAGCCTGTCGCCCAGCTCGGCCAGCCCCTGCCCGCAGAAGCGCCCCACGGCCTCGCCGGCCTCGCCGAGCACCTTGCGGTTGGAGCAGAAGCGCGAGCCCTTGATGGCGAAGCGGAAACCGTCCGGGACGGCCTTCGCCCAGCGCTCGAACAGCTCGGGCTTCTGAAGCTTGTAATAGGTCGCGTTGATCTCGACCGCCGTCAGCCTCGCCGCCAGATGCTCGAGCTGCTTCGACCTGGGCAATTTGGGCGGATAGAAAGTCTCGCGCCACGGATCGTAATCCCAGCCGCCGACTCCGGCTCGGACGAGGCTTTGGCTATGCGACATGGCATTGGCGCTCCGCACATCTCCGCACATATCCGCACGCCCCCGTCAAGGCCAGCCGCCCGCTCCCCTCCGATGTGCCGAAACTTGGCCTTACTGCTGGTGGCGGCGGCCGCCGCACGGTCCTAACCTGCAGGCACTTCCAGCGGGGAGCGGGACAATGACGACGGTCACGGCTTTCGAAAACCAGCGTTCGGTCCAGGGCGAAGCGGCGAAGCTGCCCTTTGCCCCGTCGCGCGGCGCGATCGGCGCAATCCTGTTCCTGCTGGTGGCCTTCTTCCTGCTTGCCGCGGGGGCGGCAACCGGCGCGCCGCAAGGAAGCGGCGCGCCGGTCGAGGCCGGGGCGTTCATCCTCGATCCGGCGACGGGCTCGGCGCAGGGCTGAGGCCGCGGGAGCGCCCGGGGAATCGAGCCTCGTGGTCCGTTCGCACCGAGCTTGTCGAAGGGCTTTACTTCCCTTCTCGGAAGAATGACGAAGCCTTCGCCAGGCTCAGCCCGAACGAAAACGGGGACAACCCACTCCCGATGCTTGAATAGAGGCGCGTGAAGCGGCCCTCATTGTTCGCCTTCAGCTTCCGGGCTGGAACGGATGGACGAGTTGATCTAGCGTGTCTTGCGGAGGCGAAACGATGCAGGACATGATCGACGACGGTCTGGCGATCATAATCGTCTGCCTGTTCATCGCCGGCCTCGCCAGCGCCCTCATCGCCTTCCGCCCGTGGAAGCGCCGGCTCCGCCACCGCAAGCGCCACTCGCACCGGAAGAAGATCGACCTGTTCGCGAGCGAGGCCGCTGAGCCGACCAGGAAGAACGATGCATAAAACGCAGGTTATTGCATAGTTATGCAATAAGGCGCATTGGCCGCTCGCTATGATTCGAGTCGCCATCCTTGGAGCGTCGGGCTTCGTCGGAGCAGAGTTGCTGAGGCTTTGCGCTCAGCACCCCCTGCTGCGCCCGGTGAAGTTGTTCGGAAGCAGCCGGGCCGGTGAGACGCTCGACCGGGTCCACCCCCATCTGGCCTTGGCCTATCCCGGCACCGTCGTGAATAGTTATGCAGCGGACGCGCTCGACGAGGGCGTCGACCTGGTCTTCGCAGCGCTCCCGCACGGCCATTCGCAGGCGATCGCCCGGGACGTGATCGCCCGCTCCCTTCCGTTCGTCGATCTCGGCGCCGACTTCCGGCTCGACAGCGCCGCGGACTATCGGCTCTGGTACCGGGAGCCGCATGGCGCCGCCGACCTCATCGGTCGGTTCGTTTACGGTATTCCCGAGCTTCACCGCGGTTCCATTGCCGGTTCGCGGACGGTCGCGGCCGCCGGATGCTACGCCACCGCGGCGATCCTCGCCTGCAAGCCGCTGATGGCGCTGATCGAGCCCGGCAGCCTCGTCGTCGACGCGGCCTCGGGGGTCAGCGGCGCCGGCAAGGCGCTGAAGGAGGAGACCCATTTCAACAGCGTCGACGAGAGCTTCGCCGCCTACGGCCTCCTCACCCACCGCCACACCGCGGAGATGCAGATGCCGCTCGGCGGCAAGGTGCTTTTCACCCCCCATCTCGTGCCGATGAACCGCGGCATCCTCGCCACCTGCCATGCCGTCGCGAGGGGACCGTGCGATCCGCTCGCCGCGCTTCGCGACGCCTATTCCGGCGAGCCGTTCATCCACGTCTCGGAGCGTCCTCCGGCGACGAAATGGACGCTGGGCTCCAACGCCGTCCACCTCACCGCCCGCTACGACGAGCGCACCGGCCGGGTGCTCGCCATCGCCGCGCTCGACAATCTCGTCAAAGGAGCCGCCGGCCAGATGATCCAGTGCGCCAATCTCATGCTCGGCCTCGACGAGACGGCGGGCCTGCGGGCCGCGGTAGTTTACCCTTTCCCACCACGTTCGATAGGCCCCCCCCGTATTGCCTGGGGCGTATTTTCGACGGTGATGCTCATGGAT
>JASLBD010000124.1 GCA_030146745.1 Allosphingosinicella sp.
GGTTCGGGCGCCCACTCCGGGGACCAGGAGCAGCTCGGCAAAGTCCTTGGGACCGCATTCGGCGGCCGCGGCGAGCGTGCCGTGGAGGCGGCGAAGGATGACGTCGTCGGCGCGGACGTCGTGATGGTCCGGGAGCGAGAGGTGCGGAAGCAGCGGCTCGGGCGAGGGCAGGGCAGGGGCCCGTTCGACGGCCGCCGCTTCCCTCGCCAGCCGGCCCGGCCCGAGCTCGGCCAGCAGCTCGAGCTGGGCCAGGCGCGAGGCGGCGGCGCGGCGGTCGGCGAGGTTGAGCACTTCGCCCTGCCGCCGTCCCTCGATCGCCGCGTGCGGCGAATCGACGAAGCTGGTCAGCCCTTCGGACAGCCAGTGGTAGCGGCGAGCGGTGCGGCTGGCGCCGTTCATCCCTTGCTGAACCACAGCCCATTTGCCCTCGTCGGTGACGAAGAAGCCGTGGAGGTAGAGGTCGAAACCGTCCTGGAGCGCCGCGCTGTCGACCTTGGCGACGAGGCGGCTCGACTGGGCCAGGGCGCGGCCGTCGAACCCGGCCTGGTCCCCCGCGGCGGCAAGCTCTCCGGGGGTTGCACGCGAATGGCGGCCGCGCCCGCCGCAGACCCGGATTCCGAGCTCGCCGGCGCGCGGGTTGAGACCGCGCTTCAGGGCGCCGATGACGCTGGTGGTGATCCCGGACGAATGCCAGTCCATCCCCATCACCGCCCCGAAAGACTGGAACCAGAAGGGGTGGGCGAGCCGGGCGAGGAAGGCGTCGGCGCCCTCATGGTGGACGATCGCTTCGGCCATGATCGTGCCGAGCCGGGTCATCCGCTCGCTCAGCCAGGCGGGGACGCGGCCGCCGTGCAGCGGCAGATCGGCGCTGCCGGATCTCTTGGCCATTGCGGGCTCCTTGAAGAACGTAGGAGGAACGGTAGCAGGGGGACTCCCGCCTGACCACGCTTTTCGGGCACGGGCAATCAAATCCGTTCGGGCTGAGCCTGTCGAAGCTCTCTCCTTCGGCACCAGCGGAAGTAGGAAAAGCCCTTCGACAAGCTCAGGGCGAACGGTGATGTCGTCCTTCCGTCGTCACCGCCCCTTCAGCGCGTCCCTCAGCCGCCGGCGCTCCAGCACCGGCTCCTCGCTGAGCTGCCCCAGATCCATGATCTCCTTCCTCAGCTCGGCGCGCTTCTCGTGGATCGAGGCGATGACCGGGCCCATCGCCATGCCGAGGTCGACCAGCACCGCCTCCGACAGCTGGAGCGAGGATTCGAGAGTCTCGGGCACGGCGTCAGTGGCGCCGGCGCGGTAGAGCTCGGCGGCGTGGGCGGGATCGCGCGCCCGGCAGACGATGGTAAGGTCCGGGCACCAGGCACGGACCTTCTTGGTAACCCTGACGCTCAGCACCGGATCGTCCATGGTCAGGACGAGCGCGGTGGCGTGGCCGAGGTTGAGCCGGTCGATGAACTCGGCGCGGGCAACGTCGCCGAAGACGATCGGAATGCCTTCCTTGCGGCAGGAGGCGACCGTGTCGATGCTCGAATCGACCGCCACGAAGCGGCGGCCGTGCGCCTCGAGCATCTCGGCGACGAGTCGGCCGACCCGGCCGAAGCCGATGATCACGACCGCGGCCTCGTCGCCGCGGCCGATCGCCGGGGACTCGTCCTCCGACTGGACGTCCACCCGTCGCGCCGCCATCTGGCCGAGCTTGGCGAGCATGGGCGTGATGGTGAGTCCGATTGCGGTGACGATCTGCCAGAAGGCCGCAGTCTCCGGCCTGATCAGTTGCGCCGCCGCGGCGGCCGCGAGAACGATCAGGGTGGTTTCGGAAGGGGAGGCCATGAGCAGCCCGGCTTCGGCGGCGACGGCCCGGCGGGCGCCGTTCAGGCGAAGGAGCAGGCCCGTGACCACCGCCTTGAGAAGCACGACTCCGATCACCGCCAGCCCGATCGACTGCCAATTGGCGGCGACGAGGCGCACGTTGACGCTCATCCCCACCGTGATCAGGAAGATTCCGAGGGCGAGGCCCCGGAACGGGGCGGTGATCACCTCGACTTCGCTTCGATAGTCCGTCTCGGCGATCAGGATTCCGGCGAGCAATGCGCCCATCAGCGGCGACAGGCCGACGGCGGTGGTGGCGAGGCTGGCGACGATCACCACCAGCAGGCTCGCGGCGAGGAACAGCTCCGGGCTCTTGGTCCGAGCCGCCTGGGCGAACAAAGGCGGCAGAAGCAGTCGGCCGAGCACCAGCATGGCGGCGACGACGACGGCGCCGAGCAGCAGGGTGTTGACCAGCCCGTCGAAGCCCGCCGCCGCGGCGAAAGGCGCCATCGCCCCGAGCAGGAAGATGATCGGGACGATCGCCAGATCCTCGAACAGCAGCATCGCCAGCGCCGAGCGGCCGACCGGGCTGGTGGTGCCGACCAGCGGGAGGACGAGCGCGGTCGAGGAGAGGGCGAGCGCGAGGCCGAGCGCGACCGAGCCGCTGAGGCTCTGGCCGATCATGTGAAGGGTCAGGCCGATGAAGAAGGCGCTGACCAGAAGCTCCGCGGCGCCGACCCCGAACACCAGCCGCCGCATCGTCCACAATCGCCGGAAGGACAGCTCGAGCCCGATCGCGAAGAGGAGGAGGACGATCCCGAACTCGGCGAACGGCTCGACCGCCTCCGGATTGGAGATGGTGACGTAGTTCAGCCACGGCATTCGGTCCGCAAGCGCGCCCAGTCCGGCGGGGCCGACGAGCAGCCCGACGAGGATGAAGCCGATGACGGGGCTGATCCGGAACCGGGCGAAGGCCGGGATGACCACCCCGGCGGCGCCGAGGATGACCAAGGCGTCGCTGAAGCCCGAAGTCTGGAAATTGCCGTGCATCCCGCCTTTATGCAGGAACGGAGGCGCTTGTCAGCGCCCTTGTCCTCCCCATCTTACGATGGAGAGGCGGCCTCACCCATCGCCTTTTCGAGATTGGCCCGGATCGCCTCGAAGAACTGCTCCGTGGTCATCCAGCTCTGCTCGGGGCCGATGAGGATGGCGAGGTCCTTGGTCATCTGGCCGGCCTCGACCGTCTCGATGCAGACCCGCTCGAGGGTTTCGGCGAAGCGGGTCACCTCGGGCGTGTCGTCGAAACGCCCGCGGAACTTGAGGCCGCCGGTCCAGGCGAAGATCGAGGCGAGCGGGTTGGTCGAGGTCGCCTTGCCCTGCTGGTGCATCCGGTAATGGCGGGTGACGGTGCCGTGGGCGGCCTCCGCCTCGACGATCTTGCCGTCCGGGGTCATCAGGATCGAGGTCATCAGGCCCAGCGAGCCGAACCCCTGGGCGACCATGTCGGACTGGACGTCGCCGTCGTAATTCTTGCAGGCCCAGACGAACTTGCCGCTCCACTTCAGCGCCGAGGCGACCAGGTCGTCGATCAGGCGATGCTGATATTCGGTGCCGGCCGCGTCGAACTTCTCCTTGAACTCGGCGTCGAATATCTCCTGGAAGATGTCCTTGAAGCGGCCGTCATAGGCCTTGAGGATGGTGTTCTTGGTCGACAGATAGACCGGCCAGCTCCGCCCCAGCCCGAAATTGAAGCAGGCGCGGGCGAAGTCGCGGATCGAATCGTCGAGATTGTACATGCCCATGGCGACTCCCGACGAGGGGAAGTCGAACACCTCATGCTCGATCACCTCGCCGTCGACGCCCTCGAACTTGATGGTGAGCTTGCCGGGGCCGGGGACCCGGAAGTCGGTGGCCTTGTACTGGTCGCCGAAAGCGTGGCGGCCGACGACGATCGGATCGGTCCAGCCCGGGATCAGCCGGGGCACGTTCTCGATCACGATCGGCTCGCGGAAGACGACTCCGCCCAGGATGTTGCGGATCGTCCCGTTCGGCGACTTCCACATCTTCTTGAG
>JASLBD010000156.1 GCA_030146745.1 Allosphingosinicella sp.
CATAGCTCATGCCGCGATAGCGGGCCTGCTCGGGAACCAGGCTCAAGGGCGTCATGCCCGGCTGGGTGTTGATCTCGAGCAGATAGAGGCCCGCCTCCCCCTGCTCGTCGTCCCAGCGGAAATCGGCGCGCGAGCAGCCCCTGCAGCCGAGCGCCCGGTGACCGTCTATCGCCATCTTCATCGCCGCCGCCGCGATCTCGTCGGGGACCTCTGCGGGACAGATATGCTGGGTCATCCCCTCGGTATATTTGGCGTCGTAATCGTAGAAGCCCGATTTGGGCTGGAGCTCGGTGACGGCCAGCGCCTCGTCGCCGAGCACCGCCACGGTCAGCTCGCGGCCGCGGATGAAGGGCTCGGCGAGCAGGCGCTCGAAATGCCGCCACGGCCCTTCGCTGTCGGGCCCGATCGGGTCGCCGTAATTGCCGCCCTCGGTGACGATCGCGACTCCCACCGACGAGCCTTCGTTGACCGGCTTCAGGACATAGGGCCGGGCCATCGGGTCGGCCTCGTAGAGGCTCTCGCTCGCCACCATCGTCCCGGCCGGCATCCTGATGCCGAGCGGGACGAGCAGCATCTTGGTCAGCTCCTTGTCGATCGCGATGACCGACGTCGCGACTCCGCTATGGGTATATCTGAGGCCCATCAGGTCCATCAGCCCCTGCACAGTGCCGTCCTCCCCCGGAGTGCCGTGGAGCGCGTTGAACACCACGTCGGGCGCCGCTTCGCGAAGCCGCTCGGCGACGTCGCGCCCCATGTCGATCCGGGTCACCCGGTGGCCGAAGCTCTCGAGCGCGTCGGCGACTCCCGAGCCGCTGGTCAGCGACACCTCGCGCTCGGCGGACCAGCCGCCCATGAGGATTGCGATGTGGAGGGGGGCGGTCATACAGCGCTCCTCCCCGGAACGGGGAGGGGGACCGCCGCCGTCAGGCGGTGGTGGAGGGGGGCGAGCGCAGCGAGCATGGAGGCGTGGGCCCCCTCCACCATGCTGCGCATGGTCCCCCTCCCCGTTCCGGGGAGGAGCTTAGCCATCGTCGCCCTCACACTTCCACTCCCACTCTCTGAATTTCCCACTCCAACTCGATTCCCGAATGATCGAGCACCCGCCGTCTCACTTCCTCGCCCAGCGCCTCGATGTCGGCGCTTCTCGCACTGCCTAGGTTGAGCAGGAAGTTGCAATGCTTTTCAGAGACTTGGGCATCGCCGATGGTGAGCCCCCGGCAGCCGGCCTCGTCGATCAGCTTCCAGGCCCTGGTTCCGGGCGGATTCTTGAAGGTCGAGCCGCCGGTCCGGCTCCGAAGCGGCTGGCTCGCCTCGCGCTCGGCCGCGATCCGGTCCATCTCGGCGCCGATCACCGAGCTTTCTCCCGGCACCCCCTGGAACAGGGCCTCGACGACGACCGCGCCCGCGGGCATTTCGCTGTGGCGGTAGGTGTAGCCGAGCCGTTCGGCCGGCCAGGTCTCGACCCGCCCGTCGCGGAGCACCAGCGTCGCCTCGACGAGAATGTCGGCGACCTCGCGGCCGTAGGCGCCGGCGTTCATCCGAACCGCGCCGCCCGCCGTGCCCGGTATCCCGCGCAGGAATTCGAGGCCGGCGATCTGCGCGTCGCGGGCCTTCGAGGCGACGGTGATCCCCATCGCTCCGCCGCCGGCCCGGACCCGGTCGCCCGGCTCGGCCTGGACGTGGCTCATCGCCTTGGGCAGCCGGACCACCACGCCCGCAACCCCGCCGTCGCGCACGATCAGGTTGGAGCCGACCCCGACCGGCATGACCGGAATCGCCGGGTCGAGCTCGCCCAGGAAACGGGCGAGATCCTCGACGCCGGCCGGGCGAACCAGCCATTCGGCCGGTCCGCCGGTGCGGAACCAGATGAAGTCGGCGAGCGAGCCCTCGGCCTCGACCCTGCCCTCAAGATGCGGAAGCTCGATCACCCCGCTCATCCCGCGGCCCCACCCGCATTGTTCTCAACACCATAGCCCTCGGTGCCTGGCACCGAAGACATGGAAATTGAATTTTCTTGACCTCCACTCATTCCGCTCATTTCTCCCGCCTCGCGCAGGCGATTCCGTCGGCGAGGCCCGCGGCCCATTTGGTGATGTCGCCGGCGCCCAGGCAGATCACCATGTCTCCGGCCGCGGCGAGATCGCGAAGGCCCAGGCAAAGCTCGTCGAGGTCGGCGACCGCCTTCACGGCGCGGTGGCCGCGCTGCTTCAGCCCCTCGGCCAGCGCCTCGGAATCGACCCCTTCGATCGGCTCCTCGCCGGCGGGATAGACGGGGGTCACATAGACGACGTCGGCGTCGTTGAACGCGCCCTGGAACTCCTCCATCAGGTCGCGCAGGCGGGTATAGCGATGAGGCTGGACGACCGCGATCACCCGCCCCTGGGCGCCCTCCCGCGCCGCCGACAGGACGGCCCGGATCTCGGTCGGATGGTGGCCGTAATCGTCGATGATCGTCGCGCCTTCGATCTCGCCGACCTTGGTGAAGCGCCTCTTGACCCCGCCGAACTTCTCGAAGCCCCTGGCGATCACCCGGTGGGGAATGCCGAGCTCGGCGGCGATCCCGATCGCGGCGAGGGCGTTCTGGACGTTGTGGCGGCCCGGCATCGGAAGCTCGATATCGGTGATGGTGGCGACGACGCCCGACCGGTCGCGAAGCGAGACATCGAACAGATTGCCGCCCGGCACCGGCCGGACGTTCTCGCCGCGCACGTCCGCCAGGGCGGCGAAGCCGTAGGTCACCACCCGCCGGTCGCGGAGCCGGGGGATGATCGTCTGGACCTCGGGATGGTCGACGCACAGCAAGGCGGCGCCGTAGAAGGGGACGTTCTCGACGAACTCGACGAAGGCGTCCTTGACCTTGTCGAAGCTCCCATAATGGTCGAGATGCTCGGGATCGATGTTGGTCACGACCGCCAGGGTCCCGTCGAGCCTCAGGAAGCTGCCGTCGCTCTCGTCCGCCTCGACCACCATCCAGTCGGAGGTGCCGAGCCGGGCATTCGAGCCGTAGGCGTTGATGATCCCGCCGTTGATCACGGTCGGGTCGATCCCGCCGGCGTCGAGCATCGCGGCGATCATCGAGGTCGTCGTCGTCTTGCCGTGGGTGCCCGCCACCGCCACCGTCGATTTGAGCCGCATCAGCTCGGCCAGCATCTCCGCCCGGCGGACCACCGGAATCCGGCGCTCATAGGCGCAGACCAGCTCGGGATTGTCCTTCCTGATCGCGGTCGAGATCACCACCACGGCCGCGTCGCCGAGATTGTCGGGATGGTGGCCGACCTCGACCGGGATCCCCGCCTTGCGCAGCCCCTCGACGACATAGCCCCCGGCGACGTCGGAGCCCTGCACCTTGTAGCCCAGGATGTGCATCACCTCGGCGATGCCCGACATGCCGATGCCGCCGATGCCGACGAAATGGATGGTGCCGATGTCCTTGGCGACCCCTTTCATCCCGCGCGCCCCCATCAGGCGAATGCCCCGCCGGGCAAAGGGGTGAGGATCATCTCCTCGGCCGGCATCGGATCGGTGCCGAGGTCGCGGCCGGTCATCTCCACGAGGTCGGCGAGGTCGCTCGCCGCGTTGGGCCGGCCGACCGCCCAGGCCCGCGACGCGGCATTGGCGAGCGCGGCCGGCTCCAGGCCCAGTTTCTGCATCTGCTTGGCCAGCTCGACGGGCGTGAAGTTCCTCTGGCTGATCGTCCGCGCGCCCCCCGCCTTGGCCATCTCGCGGGCGTTGAAACTCTGGTGGTCGTCGGTCGCCGAGGGCAGAGGGATGAGGATTGCCGGCCGTCCCGCCACCGTCAGCTCGGCGATGGTCGAGGCCCCGGCGCGGGCGATGACGAGGTGGGTCCAGGCGATCTTGTCCGGCATGTCGGGAATGTAGGTGGCGAGCTCGGCGGCGATGTCGAGCGCCGCGTAACGGGCGCGGACGCTCTCGATATCCTCGGCCCGGCATTGCTGGGTAACCTGGAGACGGCGGCGGAAATGCTCGGGCAGGAGGCCGAGCGCTTCGGGCACCACCTGCGAGAGGATGGTCGCGCCCTGGCTTCCGCCGGTGACGAGCAGCCGGAAGACGCCTTCGTCGGTGAGCTCGGGATAAGGCTGTTCGCGCAGCGCAAGCACCTCGTCGCGAACCGGATTGCCGACGAGGTGGGTCTTGCCCTCGCGGCTTTTCGCCAGGCGCTGGACATTGGGGTAGGCGGTGGCGATGGCGTCGACCCGGCCGGAGACGATCCGGTTGACCCGGCCGAGCACCGCATTCTGCTCGTGGATCAGGGTCGGGATTCGGTCGCGCTGCGCCGCCATCAGCGCCGGAAGCGCCGGGTAGCCGCCGAAGCCGATCACCGCCGAAGGCTCGAACGTCTCGTAGAGCCGCGAGGCCATCGCGCGGCCGGTGAAGATCTTGCGGATGGCGCTCAGCCAGCCCATCGGCCCGCCGCCGAGACGCCCGGCCGGAAGGATATGAACCGGCACCCCCTCGAACAGGCCGGGGATGCGCGCGCCGCGGTCGTCGGTGACGAGCGCGACCCGATGGCCGCGCCGCATCAGCTCCTCGGCCAGGGCATGGGCGGGGATCATGTGCCCCCCCGTGCCGCCGGCGGCGAGGACGTAGTGGCGGCTCAGCATGGTAAATTCCTCCCCCGCATTTGCGGTGGAGTCGCGGGGAGGAATTGATGCGTCAGGACCCTCATCGCCCGCTCCATTTCACCACGTAAGGCGACCGGTGCAGATACGGATTGCGCCTCGTGAAGGCGAGCAGAAGCCCCATCCCGATCGACAGCGCCACCATCGACGAGCCGCCGTAACTGATGAACGGCAGGGTCATGCCCTTGGACGGGGCGATCTGGACGTTGACGGCCATGTTGATCAGCGCCTGAAGCCCGAACTGGCAGACGAGGCCGGCGGCGGCGAGGACGACGAACTTGTCCTCCTCGTGGAGCAGCCGGATCAGCACCCGGGCGACGATGACCAGGTAGATGATGGCGATGGCGAGGCAGGCGATGATCCCGAACTCCTCGCCGATCACCGAGAAGATATAGTCGGTATGGGGCTCCGGCAGGTGGAACTTGCGGACTCCCGCCCCCGGCCCGGCGCCGAACAGCCCGCCCGCGGTCAGGGTCCGCAGGGCCGATTCGGTCTGGTAGGTGTCGTGCCCGCCGGCGCCGGCGAACAGGAAGGCGTCGATCCGGGTCGTCGCCACCGGATAGAAGAAATAGGCCATGACGATCGCGATGATCCCCCCGACCCCGAGCAGCCCCAGGGTCCGGAGCGAGACTCCCGACAAGGTGAGGAGCATCACCCAGGCCGCCGCGAAGATGATCGTCTCGCCGAAATTGGGCTGCTGCATGAGGAGAAGCGCGATGAGCCCGGTGCAGATGCCCGAGAGCGGCACCACCGGCAGGGTCGCATCCTGTTCCTTGAGCGACAGCATCCAGGCCATGCTGACGATATAGAGCGGCTTGAGAAATTCGGACGGCTGGAACTGGCTGAAACCGACTCCGAGCCAGCGCCTCGCCCCGTTCACCTCCACCCCGACGATCGGGACGAGGAA
>JASLBD010000210.1 GCA_030146745.1 Allosphingosinicella sp.
GCGCCGGGCCCAGCCGACGCAATAGAGGCCCCCGTTCGGACCGGCTTCGATCACCCCGTCCTGATTGGCGAAGCGGCCGCGGCCATGTTCGTAGGGGACCCCCTCGATCGGCGGGGTCCGGTAGCCGATGCAGCTGATCACTAGGCCGCACTCGATCGAATAAAGCTCGCCGGTGCCGACCGAGCGCAGGTCGTCGGTAAGCCGGGTGCGCTCGACGATCAGGCGCTCGACCTTGCCCTCGCCCTCGACCGCCACCGGCATGGCGAAGAAGTCGAAGTCGATCGTCTTGGCCTTGTCCTGCGGCAGGTTGGCGAAGTCGCGCAAATGGGTGACCGACTTGCGCATTCCGGGCTCGAGCAGTGCATCGTCGGCCGGGGGAGGGAAATCGGCGAGGTCGACGCGGGGCGCCGCCGCCTCGAGATGGCCGAGCTCGCCAAGCTCCTTGGGAGTCATCGCGATCTGGTGCGGGCCGCGCCGGCCGAGCACGTGGACGGTCCGGATCGCGCTTCCCTCGAGCGCGTCGAGGGCCCGGCCGACGATGTCGGAGCCGGCGAATTCCGCTCTCGTCTTGGCGAGGATGCGGGCGACGTCGAGAGCGACGTTGCCGTTGCCGATCACGGCGGCTGCGGCGACGTCGAGCGGCGGGTCGAGGCCCGCGAAGTCGGGATGGCCGTTATACCAGCCGACGAAGGCGGCCGAGCCGACCACGCCCGGAAGGTCGCTTCCGGGAAGATCGAGCGGCCGGTCGTTCGGCGCTCCGGTGGCGAGGACGACGGCGTCGTACAGCCCGACCAGCTCCGCCACCGTCACGTCCGGACCGACGCAGACATTGCCGACGAAGCGGACGTTGGCCGAGAGCGCCACCTTCTCGTAGCGCCGGTAGACCGCCTTGATCGACTGGTGGTCGGGGGCGACTCCGGAGCGGATCAGTCCGTAGGGGACGGGCAGCCGGTCGATCATGTCGATCTGGACCTCGTCGCCGTAGAGCTTCTGGAGCGCCTCGGCGGTATAATAGCCCGCCGGGCCGGAGCCGATGATCGCCACATGCCGCATCTTGCCCGAGCCCTCCCCAAATGTGGACGCGATGCTAGCGCCGCGCGGGCCGGTGGCAAGCCGCCTTCGTCATTGCCGGTTCAGGCGGCCGCGAGCATGGCGGGAGTCGCCATGAAGACCTTTCTCCTCCTCGCCGCCGCCGCCGTCGCGGCTCCCGCTCTCGCCCAGCCTCCCGTCAAGCGTGCCGAAGCCAGCATCCCCTTCGCGAACCATCGCCACGCGATCCGCGACTTCGAGGCTCCCGGCGACGAGTTCGTCTATCTCCAGAACCGGCAGCGCCGCTGGTACCGGGCGGATCTCGGCCATTGCCCCGGGCTCAAATGGGCCCATTCGATCGGCTACGACACGCGCGGCGGGATCAACCTCGACAGCTTCGGGGCGATCCTGGTCGACGGCGGGCGCTGCCCGATCGTCTCCCTCACCCGAAGCGACGGCCCGCCGCGCAAGGCGAAGAAGGGCTGACGTCATTCCGGCGAACGCCGGAATCCATGAACATTGCGGTGCGAGCTGAAGGATGGCCGGTGTTCATGGATCCCGGATCAAGTCCGGGATGACGAATTGAGGTCAGCCCTTCTTGCCCTTGTCCTCGAGCATCGCCGCGCCCTGGCTTCGGATCAGCGGCTCGATCATCCCCCGGAAGAAGGTCAGCGCCGGCGGCAGCATCACCGTCATGCGCACGATCGTCTCATGGATCTCGATCTGGGTCGCGACCTGCTGGCCCATCGCTCCGACGTCGAGGTCGAGCCGGTCGCCGGTCCAGCGCGAGCTCACCTGGGCTCCGCCCGGTATGTGGTCGGTCAGCTTGCCGACGTTGCGCTCGATCCGGCGCCGCGCCTCCTCGGCGCCGAGTTTGTGGGGAAGGTCGACGGTGAGGGGAGTGGTCATGCAGCGGCCCTTAGCGAGGCAGGCCGCTCTCCTCCAAGGCTTTTTGCCTTGCGGTGCTGAGCATGGCCTTTCGCCCAGGGTGGCGAAGCCGCCGGGCGTTCCTACATAAGCCACTGGACAAAAAGGCGGTTTCAATGAGCGACAGCAGAGTTTCAAGGCGCAGCTTCATCGGCTCGGCGGCGGCGGCCGCGGTCGCCGCGGGCGCCGGCTTCGCCATTTTCGGCCGCAGCGGCGCCCCCGCCGAGGCGGCGGAGCGCTTCGAGGTGACGAAGACTCCCGCCGAATGGCGCCGGCTGCTCGGTCCGCAGCGTTATGCCGTGCTTCGCGAAGCGGCCACCGAACGCGCCGGTTCGAGCCCGCTCGACAAGGAGAAGAGGCGAGGCACCTTCCTGTGCGCCGGCTGCGACCTTCCGGTCTACGGCTCGGCCGCCAAGTTCGACAGCGGCACCGGCTGGCCGAGCTTCACCGCGCCGCTGCCCAATGCGGTTCGCACCCGCCCCGACCGGGCCCTGTTCATGGTCCGCACCGAGGTCCATTGCCGGCGCTGCGGCGGCCATCTCGGCCACGTCTTCGACGACGGTCCCAGGCCGACCGGAAAGCGCTTCTGCATGAACGGCCTCGCCTTGAAGTTCCGGGCGGCATGAACCGGACGACTCAAGCCCTGCTCGGCGCCCTGCTCCTGCTCGTGGGCGTCGCGGTCGCGCTTCACGCGCCTCGTCCCGGAATCGCCGCGCCCAACACGAAGCTGGCCTCGGCGGTCTTCGCCGGCGGCTGCTTCTGGTGCACCGAAGCCGATTTCGACAAGATACCCGGGGTGGTCTCGGCCACGTCCGGCTACGCCGGAGGCAAGGCCGCCAATCCGACCTACGAGCAGGTTTCGGCCGGCAATACCGGCCATATCGAGGTGGTGAGGGTGGTCTACGATCCCGCCCGGGTCAGCTACCAGAGGCTTCTCGCCCGCTTCTTCCGGACCATCGACCCGCTCGACGGCGGCGGCCAGTTCTGCGACCGCGGCAGCCAGTATCGCTCCGCCATCTTCGTCGCCAACCCGGCCGAGCGCCGCCTCGCCGAAGCGACAAAGGCGAGGGCCGCCGCGCTCCTCAAGAAGCCGATCGCCACGCAGATCCTGCCGGCCGCCCCCTTCTACGCGGCGGAAGACTATCACCAGGATTACTACCGCAAGAACCCCGCCAAATATAAATATTACCGCTGGCGCTGCGGCCGCGACGCCCGCCTCGCCAAGGTCTGGGGCAAATAGGATTGGCCGTCAGCGGGCCGCCGTCCTTCCTCCTCCACCCGTTCGCGCCAGGACCAGTCCCACCGCCGCCATTGGCCAGCTGATCCGCTCGGGTCTTCCGGCGGGCACTTCGGGTTCCGGCTCCGGCTCCGGCTCCGCCGCCCCCGGGGCCGCCCCCGCCTCCTTCGCCTGCTGCCGCTCGAGCTCGGAGTTCATCTCGCCGCCCATCAGGACGATATAGGCGCTGAGATAGAGCCAGGTGAGGAAGACGGCGACTCCGCCGAGCGAGCCGTAGGTGGCGTTGTAATTGCCGAATTGGGAAACGTAGAAGCCGAAGCCGAGGCTTCCGGCGAGCCACAGCAAGGTGGCCGCGGCCGAGCCCGGGCTGATCCACATCCAGGGCGCGTCCGGCCGGTTGGGGGCGTAGCGGTAGACCGCGGCGAGGCCGAAACCCACCGCCACCATCGCCGCCGCCCAGAACAGGATCTGGAGCAGGCTGTGCGCCCAGGCCGGAAATCCGGGGAAGAGGGATTCGACCCACCCCATCACCGATATCCCGGCCGCCGCGATGATCAGCACGATGAGCGCGCCGACGGTCATGGCGAGCGACAGGAGAGTCGCCTTGATGAAGCCCCGGCTCTCCTTCACCTCATAGGCGATGTTGAGAGCGGTCACGATCGCGCCCGAGCCCTTGCTCGCTCCGTAGATGGCGAGGGCGACGGCGACCGCGAGGCTCCATCCCTTCGCTGCGTCGGGGGATCCGGTCATGCTCCTGAGCTGGTCGCCGATCAGGGCCGCCGCGTCCTCGGGAAGAACGCCGAACAACTGGCGGATATGCTCGGCGACCGTTTCCGGATCGGCGACGAGGCCGTAGACCAGCACCGTCGCCGCCAGCAGCGGGACTATGGACAGGAAGGCGTAGAAGGCGACCCCGGCGGCGAGCAGCCCGACATTGTCGTCCCCCGATTCCTTCCAGGTGCGGACGAGAACGGCCCGCCATTCCCTGAGCGCGGGCCAGCGTATCGGTTGGATTGCCATGGTGGCCCCTAACCGGGCGCGGGCGCGGCGGTTCCCGTCATTCCGTCGTCCCGGCCCTCGCCGGGATGACGGTTCGGCTCACACCATCGACTTCGGATTGGAAAACACCCGCGCCACCTCAGGCTCGAAGCTCTCCAGCGGGTCCACCTCGAACCCGGGATCGAAGGCGGGCGCATCCCAATCGTCGACCAGCTTCTCGGCGAAGGCATACCAGCTCTCCCCCTTGAACCGCTCGCGACCCTCCGGATCCTTGCCGAGATGCTCGAAATAATAGCGGCCCTGGAACTCCTGGTGCCAGTAGACGGCGTGGTAGACGTCCTCGCGCACGTAAGGCTTGAGCATCTCCGCCGCGATCGGGCCGTGATTGGGGATCGAGAAGAGCTTGCCGAGATCGTGGCAGAGCGCCGCGACCACCTCCTCGTCGCTCGCGCCGGAGCGGCGGGCGAGGGTTCCGGCCATGAGCGAGTGGGTGAGCTGGTTGGCGGCGAAGCCGACCTCGATCGCCTCCAGCCGGGCGAGGCCGTCCATGATCTGCCGGGCGGCGTCCGTCCTTATGTGCTTGCCGTGCTCGGCGGCGATATGGGCCCAGTCCCGGGCCGTGCCGTTCCTCATGTCGGTGAACATGGGCGTGTCTCCTGTCGCCCGACGGATTACGCCCCGCGGCCGCCGCTTTCAACGAAAAGCGGCCCCGGGCCGGAGCCGGAGCCGCTTCGCCTGCGTCAGCGGATCAGTGCCGCGTACCCGCGTTGATCGGGATGCGGCGTCCGCGTTCCGCCTCGCGGTTGCGCGGCAGAGTTACGCTGAGCACGCCGTCGCGGAACTCCGCTTTCGCTTTCTCCTCGTCGACCCCGGAGGGGAGGGCGATGCGGCGCTCGAAGCGGCCGTAGAAGCGCTCCGAATAGCCGCGGTCGCGGTCCTCGCTCTCGCTCTTCTTCTCGCCGCGCACAGTGAGCACTCCGTCCTCGACGAGCAGCTCGACGTCCTTCTCGTTCATGCCCGGCACTTCGGCC
>JASLBD010000249.1 GCA_030146745.1 Allosphingosinicella sp.
TGACGTCCGGGCCGGTCCCCTGCACGACCACCGAGAATCGCGTCGGTGCGAACGGCTTCACCGCGGCGGCGGAGGGCGCGGGTGCGGGTGCCGCGGCTCCGACGGAAGCGAGGCCCATAGCGGCGGCGAGGAGGATCGGCCATTTCATGGCGCGCTGCGTAGGGGTGCCCGGTTGAACCTCGCCTTACTCGGCTTCTGGCTCCTCTCCCGCGAAAAGCGGGAGAGGGGCTATCGACCGGCGAGGAAGCGGCGAAGCTCGGCCTGGAAGGCGGCGGGCTGGTCCCACATGATGGTGTGGCCGCTGCGGTCGATCCGGACCAGCCTGGTCCCGGGCCGCTTCGAATAAGCGGAGACGAAGGCCCGGCTCACCGGGCCGCAGGCGTAGCTGAGCCTCGCAGAGCAGGCGTAGACCACGGTGAGCGGGGCGCGGATCCGCGGCAGCTCGGCGGTCAGGTCGGTCGAGAGCAGCTCGGCGACCGAGCGGCCGACCACCCCGGCATCGTTCCGGCTTTCCAGCCAGTCGGAATTGCCGAACCGCCCGACCAGCGACTTGAGGTCGCGCCGGAGCCGGCCGGCCCCCGCCATCTCGCCGCCGATCAGCTTCGCCAGCGGCTTCGCGGCGGCCTGCGGAACGCCGAACGGACGGGCGGGCGAGGGCAGCATGTCGACGACCATGACCCGCCCCGCGACTCCGGGGTGGCGGGCGCCGATCATCATCGCGATCGATCCGCCCATCGAATGGCCGACGATGGCGGGCCGGCCGAGGCGGCCGGCGACGATGTAGCGGGCGATCTCGTCCGCGACCGGAGCGGCGACCCGGCCGGCGCCGTTGCCGGCGGCGGCGGTGCCCGCGAAGCCGGCGACCTGGACGAGGTGGTAGCGATAGCCGGGAACGGCGGCGACGGTGCCGTTCCAGACGCCGCGCGAGCTGGACAGCCCGGGGATCAGGATCACGTCGGGCCCGCTTCCGCGCACCTCCACCGAAATCCGGGCCGGCTTTAACGGCGCGGCCGCGGCGGGCTGGGCGAGCAGCGCGGAGGCGGCAGCGACGGGAAGGAACGACCAGCGACTCATGGGGGAAAGCTAATAGGTCGTGGTTAACGAATCCCAGACCGTAGAATCGCTACCCGTCATTCCGGCGTAGGCCGCAATCCATGAACACCGACGGTGCCGGTTTGCCGTGACCCGTGTTCACGGATCCCGGCCTTCGCCGGGATGACGAGAAGCTCCGGCTGCGCTAGAGCCTCCCGCATGCCACATCTCTACCTGGTCGACGGGTCCAGCTACATTTTCCGCGCCTATCACCGCCTGCCGCCGCTCACCAACCGGCACGGGCTGAACGTCGGCGCCGTCTACGGCTACACCACCATGCTCTGGAAGCTCGCCGAGAGCCTCCACAAGGAGGAAGGCCCGACCCACCTCGCCGTCATCTTCGACGCCGGCTCGCACACCTTCCGAAACGACATGTTCGAAGGCTACAAGGCGCAGCGGCCGCCGCCGCCACCCGACCTCGTCCCCCAATTCCCGCTGATCCGGGACGCCACCCGCGCTTTCTCGCTGCCGTGCATCGAGGAGGACGGGCTCGAGGCCGACGACATCATCGCCTGCTATTCCAAGGCGGCGCTGGAGGCCGGCTGGCGGGTGACGATCGTCTCCTCGGACAAGGATTTGATGCAGCTGGTCGAGGACGGCAAGCTCGACCTCTACGACACGATGAACGACCGCCGCATCGGCCGCGATTACGTGATCGAGAAGTTCGGGGTGCCGCCCGAGCAATTGGGCGAGGTGCTGGCGCTGATGGGCGACAGCGTCGACAACATTCCCGGAGTGCCGGGCGTCGGCCCGAAGACGGCGGCCTTGCTCATCCAGCAATATGGCGACGTCGAGGCCGTCCTCGCCCATGCCGAAGAGATCAAGAAGCCCAAGCTCAAGCAAAATTTGATCGAGCATGCCGAGGCGGCGCGGATGTCGCGCGAGCTCGTCCGCCTGGTCTGCGACTCGCCGCTGCCCGAGCCGCTCGAGGATCTCGAGATGAAGGGCATCCCCGACGGCCCGCTCAGGGAGTTCCTCGAGGAGCAGGGATTCAAGGCCCTGCTCTCGAGGCTCAACGGCACCTCGCAGGTCAGGGCGCCGAGCGACTCGCAGACGCCGGTCCAGCGCGAGGTGCGGCCCGAGCCGAAGATCGACCGCTCCGCCTACGTCGCCGTGACCGACGAGGCGGAGCTGGATCGCTGGATCGCCGAAGCCGCCCGGAATGGGCTCGTCGCGGTCGACACCGAGACAGACGGCTATGATTGCGTCACCGCCAAGCTGGTCGGGATCAGCCTCGCCACCGAATGCGGCAAGGCCTGCTACATACCGCTCGAACATGGCGGCCACGATCTGCTGTCGGAGCGGCCGGATCAGATTCCCGCCGCGACGGCGCTGGCGAAGCTGAAGCCTCTGCTCGAGGACCCGGCGGTCCTCAAGATCGGCCACAATTTCAAGTTCGACTGGATCGTCTTCGACCGCCGCGGGATCAAGGTCGCGCCGGTCGACGACAGCCTTGTGATGAGCTTCAACCTCGATGCCGGCGGGCTCGCCAGCCACTCGATGGACGATCTGGCGAAGAAGCATCTCGACCACGAATGCATCGCCTTCAAGGACGTCTGCGGATCGGGTCAGAAGCAGATCAAGTTCAACCAGGTCCCGCTCGACCGGGCCACCGAATATGCCGCCGAGGACGCGGACGTCACGCTGCGCCTGTGGACCCGCTTCAAGACCCGCCTTCCGCACGAGCGCGTCGCCCGCATCTACGAGATGGTCGACCGCCCGCTCGTCCCGGTGGTCGCCCGGATGGAGCGCGAGGGGGTCAAGGTCGACCGCGAGGAGCTGAACAAGCTCAGCCAGGAATTCCAGGCGCAGATCGTCGCGCTTGAGGAGCGGATCTGCGGCGAGGCCGGCTGCCAGTTCACGATCGGCAGCCCGCAGCAACTGGGCGAGGTGCTGTTCGGCAAGATGGGGCTGAAGGGCGGCCGCAAGGGCAAGTCGGGCACCTGGTCGACCGACGTCAACGAGCTTGAGCGATTGTCGCGCGACGGGGTGCCGATCGCCAGCCTGGTGCTCGAATGGCGTCAGCTCTCCAAGCTCAAGTCGACCTATACGGACGCGCTCCAGCAGCAGATCAACAAGGAGACGGGACGGGTCCACACCAGCTATTCGCTGTCGGGCGCCCAGACCGGCCGGCTCTCCTCGACCGATCCGAATTTGCAGAACATCCCGATCCGCACCGAGATCGGCCGCCGCATCCGCGACGCCTTCGTCGCCGAGCCGGGCTATGTGATGCTCGCCGCGGATTACAGCCAGATCGAGCTTCGACTCGCCGCCCACATGGCCGACGTGCCGCAGCTCCGCGACGCTTTCGCCAGGGGCGACGACATCCATTCGATGACCGCGCAGGAGCTGTTCGGCGAGGTCAATCGCGACACAAGAGCGAACGCGAAGACGATCAACTTCGCCATCCTCTACGGAATCTCGCGCTGGGGCCTGGCCGGGCGGCTGGGCATCACCGCCGACGAGGCGCAGGCGATGATCGACCGCTATTTCGAGCGCTTTCCCGGCATCCGCGACTATATCCATTCGACCCTGGAAGGCGTCCGCGAGACCGGCTTCACCACCACCCTGTTCGGCCGCAAGACCCATTTCCCGATGATCCGGAGCAAGACCCAGCACGAGCGCCAGGGCGCCGAGCGGGCGGCGGTCAACGCGCCCATCCAGGGCACCAGCGCCGACATCATCAAGCGGGCGATGGTGCGCATGTGCCCGGCGCTGAAGAGCGAAGGGCTGGGTTCGGTCAGGATGCTGATGCAGGTCCATGACGAACTCGTCTTCGAGGTTCCCGAAGGCGAGGTGGAGCGCGCAAGCGCCGTGATCCGGCAGGTGATGGAGCGGGCGGCGGAGCCCGCCGTCACCCTGAGCGTGCCGCTCGGCGTGGACATCGGCACCGGCGCGAACTGGGGCGCCGCGCATTGATTCCAGCCGGGCAGGGTGACGACATCGCCGCCCTCGCCAGGGGCGGGAGGACCAACTTCTTCGGTTTCCTGCTCCGTCTCGCCGCGCGGCTGCCCTTCCTGTTCATCGCCGGCCGGCTCTACGGTCCCGAAGCGCTCGGCGCCTTCGCTTATGCGGTCATCGTCATGGAGTTCGCGGCGCAGCTGGCGACGCTCGGCCTCAAGCGCGGCCTCGCCCAGCAGCTCTCGACCACCGACCAGCCGCACGCCTGCGTCGTCACCGACGCAATCCTCGCCGCCTTCATCGCCTCCGCCGTCTTCACCACGATCCTCATGGTTTTTCCGCAGGCGATGTTCCCCGCCGGCGGCATCCACGGCGCCGATTGGCTGCTGCCGATGGTGATCTTCGGAATCGCCGGGGCCGACATCGCGCTTGCCGCATTGGCCTATCGCCACGACATCGGAGCGACGGTGCGCGCCCGGGCCATCGTCGAGCCGTGGACGATCAGCATCGCCGCGGGCGTATGCGTCCTGATCTTCCCGGCGGCGGAAGACGGCACCCG
>JASLBD010000266.1 GCA_030146745.1 Allosphingosinicella sp.
GTTGCGGATGGCGGAGGTCGGACTTCCCCCCGCGGCGAAGCGGAACTTGTCGAGGCGACCGAGCGCCATCTCCTCCGAGCCTTTGGGCAGCGGCCGGTGCGGGCTGTTCGGCTTGATGATCTCGCCGGCGCGATGACCGACGGCGCGGCCGAAGACGACGAGGTCGATGAGGCTGTTCGAGCCGAGCCGGTTCGCCCCATGCACCGAGACGCACGCCGCCTCTCCGACCGCGAACAGCCCGGGCACGACGGCGTCGGGATCGCCGTCCCGCAAGGTCACCACCTCGCCGTGGAAGTTGGTCGGGATGCCGCCCATGTTGTAATGCACCGTCGGCACCACCGGCAGCGGCTGCCGGGTCAGGTCGACGCCGGCGAACACCTTGCCGGTCTCGGTAATCCCCGGAAGGCGCTCGGCGAGGATCTTCGAATCGATATGGTCGAGGTGGAGCCAGATATGGTCCTTGTCCTTGCCGACCCCGCGCCCCTCGCGAATCTCCATCGCCATCGAGCGCGAGACGACGTCGCGGCTGGCGAGGTCCTTGGCCGAAGGGGCGTAGCGCTCCATGAAGCGCTCCCCTTCCGAATTGGTCAGATAGCCGCCCTCGCCGCGCGCGCCTTCGGTGATCAGCACCCCCGCGCCGTAGATCCCGGTCGGGTGGAACTGGACGAACTCCATGTCCTGGAGCGGCAGCCCGGCGCGGAGCACCATCGCATTGCCGTCGCCGGTGCAGCTATGGGCCGAGGTGGCGGTGAAATAGACTCGGCCGTAGCCGCCGGTCGCGAGCACCACCGCGTGGCTCGAGAAACGATGGATCGATCCGTCCTCCAGGCAGAGCGCGATCACGCCCCGGCACTCGCCGCCCTCCATGATCAGGTCGATGGCGAAATATTCGATGAAGAAGTCGGCGTCATATTTCAGCGACTGCTGGTACAAGGCGTGGAGCATCGCGTGCCCGGTCCGGTCCGCCGCCGCCGCCGTGCGCTGGGCCGGCGGCCCCGCCCCCATGTTCTGCATCATCCCGCCGAAGGCGCGCTGGTAGATCTTGCCCTCGGCGGTGCGCGAGAAGGGCACCCCGGCATGCTCGAGCTCATAGACCGCCGCAGGCGCCTCCCGGCACAGATATTCGATCGCGTCCTGGTCGCCGAGCCAGTCCGAGCCCTTGACGGTGTCGTACATGTGCCACGTCCAATGGTCCGGCCCCATATTGCCGAGCGACGCCGCGATCCCGCCCTGCGCGGCGACGGTGTGCGAGCGGGTCGGGAACACCTTGGTGATGCAGGCCGTCCTCAGCCCCTTGCCCGCCGCCCCCATGGTGGCTCGAAGCCCCGACCCGCCGGCCCCGACGACGACGACGTCGTAGCTGTGATCGACGATCTTGTAGGCGGAAGGGGTGGAGGCCATCGTGGACTGCTCGCAAGCTGGGGTGGGGCTTGGCGGCGCTTTTAGGCTTAGCGCGCATGGTTGCAAGCGTGTCGGGCGGCGGCGAGGCTGAACGATGGGGTTCGCACAAAGATCACGAAGGGACTGCCGCGGGGGCGATGCCCCGCTGGTCCTGGAAGCGACCGCGGGACAGGGAGCGGCCCGAAAGGGTGCGGTCACCAGAAGTAACCACGAAGAGGCGTGTGCTGAGCTGGAGCTTTCGGTCGCGTGGCGGAGATCGGGCGAGCGTTCGCTTGCGGCTGGTGGACGGCTTGGCGGCGCTTTCCGGCTTTGGGCGGGGGTTGCAAGGGCGGGGTGGTGGCACTCCGGAACAAGGCGCGCTAGCTTCCGCCGATGAGAAATGCCGACTTCGATAAGGACGGCTGGTGCCTCGAAGACGGCGAGGCGCTGCACGCGGAGGCGCCCGCGACCTTCTGGATTCCCGAGCGCGAAGACCGGGAGCGCCTCGGCCGGGGGGACCTCGTCAAGCTCGTCTTTCGAATTGCCGTCGACGATGAGGCGGAGCCGGTATCTGTCGAGCGTATGTGGGTACTCGTCCGCGAGCGGGTCGGCGGCGCCTATCTCGGGATCCTCGACAACGATCCCTTTGCGCTGGTGGAGAATGACGAACTCTGGAGCGGGGTCGAAATACCCTTCGAGCCCCGCCACATCATCGACATCGATCCGGGCGACGAAGCCACCGAGTCCAAGGCGCAGGAGCCACCGAAGCGGCGCTGGCGATGATGATTGGGTTCGCGGAGGCGTTGCAGGTTATTTCACGCAAAGCCGCGAAGCCGCGAAGGAGAAACGGGGTTGGGCGGTCACTGAAAGTGACCACGAAGGGGCGTCTGCGGACCCTCGAACGGCGTCAGAGGCTCGGGGCGCGCGCTCAGGCTTTGGCGGCGGGCGGATTGAAATTTGGGATGCTGCTTCGGTTCTTTTAGAAGTCTGTCGATCGGGGGCCGAGGCTGAGAGAGATGGACGGCGCGGGACGGACGGCGGGAGAGGACGTCACGGGCGGCCGTGACGTCGAAGCGGTTCGTTCGGCGGTGGGCCGAACGCCCGCCCGGCCGGCCGGCGCCGACTCCGGTCACTGCTCGCGCTTGCGGGCAATCGCGGCGCTGCGGCCGGGCGGCTTGGCGGATGGATGAGATAATCAGGAATTCGGGCCGCCGCTCGGAGTGGGCCTGATCACGCTCGTCGGCTATCTCTGGGCGCGCGGCGTCCATCGGCGAGCGGGCGCTCGCGCGCGGCGCGAGGCGCATCCGGCCGAGTGAGGCAGGGCTGCCGCTCAGCCGCGCCCTGCGGGCGGCTGTCGCGGGCGCTTTCAGGCGCGCGGCGGGGGGATGCGAAGGTGACTGGTGCCGGTGCCGGGGCGGGGCCGAAGGATGGGTTCACGCGAAGCCCAAGGCCGGGAAGGGACCGGGACCGTGGTCACTAAAGCGACCACGAAGAGCGTATCACTTTTGGTCTTTCGGGGGGTCCGGGACCGGGTCCATGGCGGGAGGCGGTTGATTGGCGGGAAGCGTCCGACCCCGCACAGGGATTGGCCTAATGCAGTTTTCGTATATACTTAAATTGTTGGAAAGAGAGGCCGGATCGGCTATTCCGCACCGGTGAGATCGAGTTCGATCCAGCCAAGGACGCCGCCAATGTGGAAAAGCATGGCGTGTCGCTGGCGCGGACCGGTCAGCTCGAGATCGTCGCCGTTACGGAGAATAGTCGCCCGGAGGAACGGGAGCGCCGCTTCCGGATTTACGGGCTGATGGAGGACGAGGCTTATTGCGCGGTCCTCACCTGGCGCGACGGAACCGCCCGCGCCATCAGTCTGCGCAAGGCGGGCCGGATGGAGAGGAAGCGACATGGGATCCAGGGTGGAGATTGACTCCGAGAATCCCGAGTGGAGCGAAGCGGACTTCGAGGCCGCCAAAGGACCCGAGGCACTGCCGGCCGCCTTGCTGGCCGCCTTTCCCAACACGATGCCGCGCGGCGGCCGGCCGCCTGGCTCGGACAAGCAGCTCGTCTCGATCCGCCTCGACAAGGACGTGGTGGAGAAGTTCAAGGCGGCCGGCCCGGGCTGGCAGACGCGGATCAACGCAGCGCTGAGACGGGCGCGCGTTTAGTCGGCTCCACGTAATCAGGCATTGCCGGAGCCCGGCTGACTTCGCCCGGCGTGGCCGTTGCCGGGGCGCTTCCAGGCTTTGGGCGGGGGGTTGCAAGCTTATTCGGCTCTGGCGCGGGCGGAGAGGCCGAAGGGTGGTTCACGCGGAGGACGCGAAGGGCGCGAAGGAGGAAGGGGCGTTCCGAATCTGACCGGTCACTGAAAGTGACCACGAAGGGGCGTCTGCGGACTTTGGAGCTCTCGGCGTCTGAGACCGGTTTTGGAAGCCCGCGCCTCAGGCCGTCCTCAGCCCCTTCCCCGCCGCCCCCATGGTGGCGCGGAGTCCCGACCCGCCGGCGCCGACGACGACGACGTCGTAGCTGTGATCGACGATCTTGTAGGCGGAGGTGCTCATGCGGGGGCGCTCGCGGCTGGTGAGGACGGCTTGGCGGCGCTTTTAGGCGCGCGGCGGGGGGATGCAAGGGCGACTGGCGCTGGTGCGGGTGCGGAGGCGGGGGAGGAATGGGTTCGCACAAAGACCACGAAGGCACGAAGGGTGCGATGGAAGGGAAAGGCGGATCCGGATCTGGATGGTCACTAAAAGTGACCACGAAGCAGCGTCCGCGGACCCTTGGGAGCTTTCGGCTTCCGAAGGCGGGACATTGCGCCGGGCGTCCGTGAGCTGTCCGGCCGATCCACGCGGCCGGCTCAGGCCGTCTTCAGCCCCTTCCCCGCCGCCCCCATGGTGGCGCGAAGCCCCGACCCGCCGGCGTCCTTCGACAAGCTCAGGATGATCGGAAGTCGTAGCTGTGGTCGATGATCTTGAAGGCGGAACTGCTCATGCGGGGGCGCGCGCGGCTGGTGGGCTTGGGCGGGCTTAGGCGCGCGGCGGGGGATGCAAGCTTGACTGGCGCGACGCGGGGCGCGTGGCCGAAGGCGGGGGTTCACGCGAAGGACGCGAAGGGCGCGAAGAGGGAAGGCGGGTTCGAACCTGGTCGGTCACTAAAGGTGACCACGAAGAGGCGTCCGCTGAT
>JASLBD010000286.1 GCA_030146745.1 Allosphingosinicella sp.
GCGGCAGGTCCCTCCAGCCGCCATCGCCGACACCACCCGATCGCGCAGATCATCCGAATAAGGCTTGCCCATCCATGCTGACCTCCATCCCAGCCAGCATGTTGAATCAGAAACCCGAACAAAACGGAATCCCGATTCAGCCTGATCGGGTTCGACTCTAGCGCCCGCCGCTCTACCGCTAACGTTTCAGCCTGTTCGATCGGCACTGGATAGGCCGCTTCGCGGACACTTCGTGCCTTTGTGCCTTTGTGCGAACCAATCTTCTTTTTGAGCGCTGAGGGCGCAGGATCAGGCCAGCCAGGACACCACCGGCCGCCCCGCCGCCCGCGCCGCCATCGCCTGGGCGAGCTGGACGATGTGGACGACGAGCGAGATCAACGTCCAGGCCGCGACCGCGAGCAGGCCCCAGTCCGGCCTCCCGGCGATCAGGAAGGCGAACAGGATGACCATGTTCGGGTTGCGCCTCGCCGTGATCAGCCGGAAGCGGCTGTCGAAGCGGCGCCAGACGTGGATGTGCATCCCGAAGCGGGCGATGAAGGCGCCCTCGATCAGCCGCTGCACCACATAGCCGCCGACGATGGCCGCCAGAGTCCACCAGAAGGTCTCCGGCTCCAGCGGACGGCCGTAGGCGTGAAGGCCCGCTCCCCAGGCCCACCACCAGAAAGGCGGATGTACGAGGTCGATGCCATGATCGAACGCCTCGCCGATCCTGGACGAGGTGATGGTGCAGCGGGCGAGCTTGCCGTCCACCGTGTCGAGCACCATGAAGACCAGCCCCGCCGTCAGTCCGGTCCAGTACCAGCCTTCATGGAACAGCCAGGTCGCGAGCACGCACAGGACGGCTCCGACGAAGGTCACCTGGTTCGGGGTCATCCCGATCCGCGCCGCCCAGCGGGTCAGCACCAGCGCCCATTCCGGCCAGAGATATTTGGTGAGCAAATCGGTCACGCCCTTGTACGCGCCGAAATAGCTCGCCCGCTCGAGCGAGCGCACATTCTCGGGGGCGAGCCGCTCGAGGAACGGCCGCTCCTTCTTGCGAAGCTCCTCATTCCCGAGGTCGCCGGCCGATTCCCAGGCGAGCTTCTCCACCATCCCGTCGAGATGGGGGGAGTTCTGCTCCATCGCCCGGGCGATCGCTTCCCGCTGCCCATCGATGGGATGCGCGAGCACCGGAATGCCCTCGCGCGTCAGCACCAGCCCTGGGCTCCCGGCGACCAGCTTCAGCCAACCCGGATCGAAGGCGAAGCCGAGATTGACCAGCAATTCGCCGTCGGGCCGCATGTCCAGCTTCTGCGCGGCGGCGATCCGGCGCAGCCTCTCCTCGGCGCCGATCCCCCAAAGACGGGTCGCGTTCGCGCCGACCGGAGCGACCGCCGTCATGCCCTGAGCCCCGCCGAAATCTTTTCCGTGCTCCTCAGCGCGAGGGCGACGATGGTCAGGGTGGGGTTCGCCCATCCGCCCGTCGGAAAGAGGGAAGATCCCGCCACCCACAGGTTGCCGATGCCGTGCACCCGCCCGTCCGCGTCGGTGACGCTCGATCCCGGGTCGTTCCCCATCCGGGTGGTGCCCATATGATGGTAGCCGCCGATCGGGTGCGACGAGATGAGCGGGTCGGTCTTCCATTCGCCCGAGGCCAGCCAATGTGCCGGCTCCACCGCCCCCAGCCCGAGCCGCTCCAGCTCCCGCCCGAGCGCCTCGACCAGGACCTGTACGCTTCGCACGTCGATCTCCGACAGCCGCCAGTCGAGCTTAACCCGCGGCACTCCGCAAGGGTCCGTGTCGCCGGTCAGGGTCACCCGGCTGGCGGGGTTCGGCGCCTGCTCGCCGCGCACCAGCAAGGCGATTTCGAGGTTGCCGATCTTGTGGAGAAGCCAAGGCCGCGCCGGGTCGACATGGCGCTGCGCCCATCCCGCCGCTTTCTTGGTCACCATCCACAAGGCGCGCCCGCGCCTGGTGGGGGCCATGCTGTGCTTGAGGCCCGAATAGGCCTTCATTCCGATGAACTGCCGGCGGCCCTCAGGCTGGCGGGCGACGATGGTCAGCGAGGTGTTGAGGATGCCCTCGCGGCGCTGCAGCGCCTCGGACGGGGCGATGAGAGCCGCGAGGTCCTGCCCGCCCACCCGGTGCCGCCGCCCGAACGCCTTTAGAAGCGGCCAGGCCGCGCCCCTGACGATGCGCCCGCCGCGGGCGTGCGGATGCTCCATGAAATAGCGGCCGACCTGGTCGCGGCCGTTGCCGAGGCCGGAAGCGAGCAACAGCCTCGGATTCTCGATCCCGCCCGCGGCCAGCACGAACGCTTTGGCCTTGACGGTCAGTCGGCCGGTGCCGAGCGAGCGGGCCTCGACCCGGGCGATCCCCCGGCCCTGCTCGACGATCGCCGTAACGGTGGCGTGGGTCACGATCTGGCATCGGGGATCGGCCTCGAGATCGGAGCAGCTTTCCCAGGCGAAGCGGTTGAAGCGCCGGTCGAAGGTCCAGAGCAGGGTTTCGAGTTCGTCGAAGCACGGCAGCTTCACGCCCGCGTTGCGCAAATCTTCCGGCCCAGGCCGCCTCTCCGGAAGGCCGAAGGCGGGCCGCGCCTCGCCGTACCAGCGCTCCAGCTCCTCCCAGCCGATCGGCCATCCCGAATGCGGCACATAGTCGCGCCGCTCAAGGTCCACGGGATCGAGCTCGGCGCAGCGCCCGCCCCAGATGGCGGTGGTTCCTCCGAAAAAGCGCAGCCGGCTGTCCTCGAGCTCGTAATAATCCTCGCCCGCATTCTCGCCGGCATTCAGATCGGCCGTGGCCGGCTCGTAATCCAGTCCGCCGCTCTCCAGAAGCACGACGCCGTGGCCGAGCCTGAGCAGCCGCCGGGTCAGGCTGATCCCCGCCGCCCCCGCGCCGATAACGCAGACCTCGCTCTCCAGCTCGAGCGGCCCGGGGATCTGCGCGAGGTCGATCACAAATCGTCATTCCGGCAAAAGCCGGAATCCATGAACACCGCCCGTGGCGAGAATC
>JASLBD010000482.1 GCA_030146745.1 Allosphingosinicella sp.
GCCTGGCTGAGGCCCATCAGACCGGCCGCCCACTGGCCGAGCAGCTTGTTGCGGCGCGCCACGATCCGGAACTGCATGTCCTGATCGCGGGCATATTTGGTCTCGAAGGCCCGTTCGCGGTCGTCGAAAGTGCTCATGACGGTGCTTGTCTCCCTTTGCCTCCAGATAGGCGCACGCCCAAGCGGGCGCAACGGCCGCCAGCCCCTCGTGACGACGAGCTTCCCTTCGGCCTTAAGCCTGCTATGTTCGTTCGTCCTAACGGGATGCAATGGGGATCAGCATGCACATCCTAATTCTCGCCGGCGCTTTGCTGGCCAGTGCCGCTCAAGCGCCGAACCCGGAGCTCGCGGCGGCGGAATTGGCATGGTCCACTTGCCTGCAGGGTCAGATTCCCCGTGTTACCGCCGGTCAGACCCCCGAAGCCGCCGCCAGGCAGATGATGAGCGGCTGTCGCCGGGAGCAACATCGAATGATAAAGGTGCGCGAGGAAATTGTCATGCGCTCCGACCTGCCGGCTAGCGAGAAAGCGAAAATGCTCGACCCCGTGCAGACGGAGGATGGCTTGGTGACCATGGTGGCCTCCAAACTCCGCGAGCTCTTCCAGCCCCCTCGCTGAGGGCTCCGGGCTCGTTCAATCCCCCATTGAGACGACCAGCTTCCCCACCGCCTTGCGGGCGGCCATATGGGCGATGGCCTCTCCGCCCTGCTCGAGCGGCCAGGTACGGCTGACTCGCGGGGCGATCTTCCCCTCTCGCCACAGGCGGAACAGGGTCTCGATATGCGCCGCGTTGGCCTTCGGGTCCCGCGCCGCGAAGGCGCCCCAGAAGACCCCGCGGACGTCGCAGCTCTTCAGCAAGGTGAGGTTGAGCGCAAGCTTCGGGATTCCGGCGGGGAAGCCGACGACGAGGTGGCGGCCTTCCCAGGCGATCGAACGCAGGGCCGGCTCGGCATAATCGCCGCCGACGGGGTCGTAGATGAGGTCCGCGCCGCCCGGTCCGACCGCTTCCTTGAACATCTGGGCGAGCGCCTTCGAGGCGTCTTTGTCGAACGGCCCGGATGGATAGATGATCGCCGAATCCGCCCCCGCCTGCCGGGCGACCTCGGCCTTCTCCTCGGAGGAGACGGCGGCGATCACGCGCGCGCCATAGGCCTTGCCGAGCTCGACCGCCGCGAGTCCGACCCCGCCGGCGGCGCCGAGGACGAGCAGGGTCTCTCCCGCCTTCAGCCGGCCGCGGTCGAGCAGGGCATGGATCGAGGTCGCGTAGGTGAGGATCAGGGCCGAGCCGTCCTCGAAGCTTCGCTCGGGCGGCAGCGGCACCGCCTGGGCGGCAGAGATGAGCACCTTCTCCGCGAGGCCGCCATGGCCGATCATCGCGATCAGCCGGTCGCCCTCCGCCCAGCCGGAGACGCCCTCCCCCACCGCCTCGATCGTGCCCGCGATCTCCCCGCCCGGAGCGAAGGGACGCGCGGGCTTGAACTGATATTTGTCCTCGATGATCAGGACGTCGGGATAATTGATCGCGCAGGCCCGGACCCGGACGAGCAGCTGGCCCGGGCCGGGCTCGGGATCGGCAAGATCGGCGAGCTCGAGCGTCTCCGGCCCGCCCGCCGCCGTCGAAAGCAGAGCCTTCACTTCGCCGACTGCGGGAAAGCGGGCAGCTTGGCGATGTCGGCCGGCTCGTGCTGGATGACGACCTTGGCCTTGAGGTTGGCGGCGATCCGGTCGAACCGGTCCATCGAGGCCAAAGTGTCCGAACGGTCGTGATTGAACGGCGGGACTCCGCGATTCTTCACCTGCTCGGTGAAATGATATTGGTCTCCCGAGAGCAGCACCGGCCCGGACGCCAGCCGGACGAGGAGCGCGTAATGGCCCGGCGTGTGGCCGGGGAGGTCGAGCATCGCCACCCGGCCGTCGCCGAAGACGTCGCGGTCGCCGGTCACCGGATCGATCTTGCCTGTGCCGGTGAGCCAGTGGGCGAGCGCCTTGGACGAATCCTCGTCGGGCGAAGGCGTTCCCTTGAGAAGCTCCGAATCCTCCTTGCCGATGATCAGCCGCGCCTGCGGGAAGCGGCCCGCCTGCCCGACATGGTCGAAATGCCAGTGGCTGATGCCGATGATCTCGATCTGCTCCGGGCGGACCCCGATCTGGCGCAGCTGGTCGACGAGGCTGCGCTTGAGTCGGATCGTCTGGCCCGGGCTGTCGTAGGGCTTGGCGATGAGGGCATCGCTGAGCCCGGTATCCCACAGCATGTACTTGTCGCCGTGGCGGATGAGGTAGCAGCTTCCGACGATGTTCTTCGGGCCCGGCGGATATTGGAATGTGTCGGAGAAGAAGGCGCCATATTGCTTGATGACGAACTCGCCGCAGTCGAGCCGCCAAAGCTCGATCGGCGCCTGCGGAGTCGTCGGCGCCTGCATCGCACCAAGGCCTGACCATGCGGCGGCGAGAAAAGTCAGTTTCTTGATCATTTCGGTGCCCCTTCTTTGGGCGAGACATAATGGGGATCGTGGACGAAGGGCAATGGGGAGGCCGCGGCGAGGGCGGCCAGGATGGCGGCGAAGTCGGTCCGGCAGCGGAAGCCGAGCTCGGCCTGCGCGGCGGCCGGAACGTAGACCCGGTCGATCCGAGCCGGCAGCGTCCAGCCGGCGCCGGCGTAGAGGGCGGGCGCATCCGGGAAATAGCGCTCGACGACGGCCGCGGCGTCTTGCGCGAGCGCGCCGCAATCCTCCGGAGAGAAAGGCGGCGGCGCGGAGACGATGAAGGTGCCGAAGCCGAGTTCCGGCACTTTCTCCAGCGCCGCGACATGGGCTTCCGCCGCATCCTCCACGGTGAGGCGCCGGTTGAGGAATTCGTTGGCCTTGAGGTTCGGCCCGCCCGGCCGGCGGTGGGTGTCGTCCTCCTCCGGGAAGAAGCGCGAGGTGCGGAGGATGCAGATTGCGAGGCCCTGCTCACGATGGACGAGCCGGCACAATCGCTCGGCGGCGAGCTTGGTAATGCCGTAGATGTTGCGGGGCTGGAGCGGCCCGTATTCCTCGGTCATCCATTCTGCGCGCTCGCCTGCGCCGGAGTGGAGCGCTTCCGAGACCATCAGCGACGTGGTCGAGGTGAAGACGAAGCGGTCGTTCCCCGCCGCGACGGCCGCTTCGAGCAGGTTCAGCGTTCCGGTGACGTTGACGTCGATGAAGGCCTGGCGCGGGTAACGGACGATGTCGGGCTTGTGCAGGGCGCCCGAGTGGATGACGGCCTCGATGCCGTGCTCGGCGAAGGTCCGTTCGACGAGCCCGCGGTCGGCGACGGAGCCGAGGACCTGCGTGTCGGCGCCGGGCGCGGCGTCGAAGCCGGTGACGTGGTGGCCGTCCTGCCTGAGCCTCGGCGCAAGGAACCGGCCGAGCCAGCCGGAGGAGCCTGTAAGTAGGATGCGCATCGAACCTCCCGTCGTCCCAGCGAAGGCTGGGACCCCGGCGGGTGAAAGGCGCCGGCTTTTCACCCCGCGGGGCCCCAGCCTTCGCTGGGGCGACGTTACGATTCGTACTTCGCCGTCGTCTTCTCCCGCACTTCCTCGGCCGTCACCTCCGGCGCCAGCTCGATCAGCTTGAACGGGCTGTCATGGTCGGGCCGGTGGAAGACGCACAGATCGGTGACGATCATGTCGACGACATTCCTGCCGGTGAGCGGCAGGGTGCATTGGGGGATGAACTTGGGATCGCCGCTCTTACTATTGTGCTCCATGACGACGATGATCTTCTTGACCCCGGCGACCAGGTCCATCGCCCCGCCCATGCCCTTCACCATCTTGCCCGGGATCATCCAGTTCGCGATGTCGCCGCCTTCCGAAACCTCCATGGCGCCGAGCACGGTCAGGTCGATATGGCCGCCGCGGATCATCGCGAAGCTCTGCTCGGAGCCGAAATAGGAGGAGCTGTCGAGCTCGCTGATCGTCTGCTTGCCGGCGTTGATCAGGTCCGGATCGACCTCGTCCTCATAGGGGAAGGGCCCGATCCCGAGCATCCCGTTTTCCGACTGAAGGGTCACCTCCATCCCGGCGGGGATGTTGTTGGCGACGAGGGTCGGGATCCCGATCCCGAGATTGACGTAATAACCGTCGCGAAGCTCCTTGGCGGCGCGGGCGGCCATCTGATCGCGGGTCCAGGGCATTAGGAGGCTCCTCGAACTAATTTCGTCACCCCAGCGAAGGCTGGGGTCCCGGCGAATGAAGAGCGCCGGCGG